>OMRN01000011.1 GCA_900313265.1 uncultured Lachnospiraceae bacterium
AACCTTTTAAACGGACTTGGTGTGGATACCGAATACCACTACTCCTTAATGAAGGACTTGGACGGTAATTTAAAGGTGAAGGTCCTGCTTGCCAAAGCTCTTTTCGGAAACCCCGATATCCTGCTTCTGGACGAGCCCACCAACCATCTGGATCTCGATGCGATTGCCTGGCTCGAGGAATTTTTGATTAACTTTGACAACACCGTTATCGTGGTTTCCCACGACCGTTATTTCTTAAACAAGGTCTGCACACACACCGCCGACATCGACTACGGAAAAATCCAGCTGTACGCCGGAAACTACGATTTCTGGTACGAATCCAGCCAGCTTCTCATCCGTCAGATGAAGGAAGCCAACCGTAAGAAAGAGGAAAAAATCAAAGAGCTGCAGGAATTCATCTCCCGTTTCTCCGCGAACGCCTCCAAATCCAAACAGGCAACATCGAGAAAGCGTGCACTTGAAAAAATCGAACTCGAAACCATCAAACCGTCGAGCCGTAAGTATCCTTACATCGATTTTCGTCCCGACCGTGAAATCGGAAACGAAGTTCTCAGCGTGGAAGGCATCAGCAAGACCGTAAACGGTGAAAAAGTTCTCGATAATATTACGTTTATCTTAAACCGCGACGACAAGGTTGCATTTGTGGGAAGCAACGAAATTGCGAAAACCACCCTCTTCCAGATTCTCGCCGGAGAAATGGAACCGGACGAGGGAACCTACAAATGGGGCGTAACCACCTCGCTTGCCTATTTTCCGAAGGACAGCACAAAGGAATTCGACAACGACTTAACAATTGCCGACTGGCTGATGGGCTACTCTCCGGTTAAAGATATTACCTATGTCCGCGGATTCTTGGGCCGTATGCTTTTTGCCGGCGAGGACGGTGTCAAGAAAGTCCGCATCCTCTCAGGAGGAGAGAAAGTCCGCTGTCTTTTAAGCAAAATGATGATCAGCGGTGCGAACTGCTTAATTTTAGACGAGCCGACCAACCATCTGGACATGGAATCCATTACTGCACTTAACAACGGTTTGATTAAATTCCCGGGCGTGGAGCTTTTCTCCTGCCATGACCACCAGTTCGTTCAGACCACCGCAAACCGCATTATGGAAATTCTGCCGAACGGCTCCTTAATCGATAAGATGACCACCTACGACGAGTACCTGGAAAGCGATGAAATGGCAAGAAAACGTACGATTTATATTGCCAAGCGCGAGGACGACGAAAACTAAAAGAAAGATACCGCAGAGCCGGAAATCCGGCTCTGTTCTTTTTACGAATTTTACAAAATCCGACAGCCTTGAAATGGAAGGTTCGAAGCAAAAAATTGAGGAAACGAATGAAAGCAATCGACTTACACGTACATTCCACATATTCCGACGGAACGATGACTCCTGCCGAACTTCTTAAATTAGCGGAGGAGAAGGGACTTGCGGCATTCGCACTGACCGACCACGATGCAACGAAGGGACTGGATGAGATTCTTTCATTAAGCGCGGATTCTCCGGTGGAAGTCGTTCCCGGAATTGAGATTACCACGGCCGTTCCGGGCAAGGACATTCATATACTTGGATATTATGTAAACTATCATAAAAAAGAACTGCAGGAATTTTTGGATAATCTGGTCCGGACGCGTGAAGACCGCAACCGGAAAATGTGTGAACGACTCCATGATGCAGGCCTTTCTATCACCTACGAGGCTCTTCGTGCTTCGGTTACCCCGAATACCATTCTCACGCGTGCTCATTTTGCAAGATTTCTGCTCGATGCCGGCGAAGTTTCTTCCATGCAGGAAGCCTTCAGCCGCTATCTGAACGACCGCTGTCCCACCTATGTTCACCGTGAAAAAGTAAAACCGGAAGAAGCCGTTAAAATCATCCGCAAAGTCGGTGGAGTGCCGGTGCTCGCCCATCCGATTCTTTACGGATTCTCCAAAGAAAAACTGGAAAACCTTGTCGCCTCCTTAAAAGAGGCGGGGCTTGCCGGAATCGAAACTGTCTACAGTACTTATCTTCCCGCCGACGAAAGACAGGTTCGCACCCTTGCGAAGAAATACGATCTTCTCATGACCGGCGGAAGCGATTTTCACGGAAGCAACAAACCCCATATTCAGCTCGGAAACGGCATGGGAAAACTGTTTATTCCGGAAGAATTCCTGGATGGTATCAAGGAGGAGTATCTGCGAAATTATAACATCCCTCTAAACGGCAGCCCTGCATCAGAAAAACCGGTTTCCGCAGACAATACGGATTCTGCAATCTTACAAAAGGATTCCGTACCTGCCGGTCTGCTTTCGTTCGACATGGACGGAACCCTTCTTGACGATACCAAGCAGATTATGCCCGCTACAAGGCAGGCTTTGGACGACGCAATCAGCCGGGGGTATATTTTTACCATCTCCACCGGCCGTCCCTTAACAAGCACTCTCCGTCTGGTTTCCTCGCTGGATTTGGAAAAATACAGCCCGCTAATCAGCGCGTTTAACGGTGGCTGCATTTATGACCCGGAGAAAAAAGAAATCCTCTATAAAGAGGTTCTTGATGAAGATATCGCAAAAGGAATCACGGCCATGGTAAAAGAAGCCGGACTGCATTTTCACACCTATACGGAACGTGAAGTCATTTCCGAGCGTGACACCGAGGAAGTCCGCTACTATTCCGATTATGTGAAGATGGAATACCGTGTCTGCGAAGATGTTTTAAAAGAGGAACCCCGCCCCTATAAATTCATCACCATGCACTTAAGTAACCGTGGCGTATTAGAAGAGATGAAGGAGCGTATTCTCGCAAAATACAGTGATGACGTGCAGTGCATTTTCAGCAACGATATGTTTCTTGAAATAATCCCGAAGAAATCCGGCAAGGATGCTGCCCTTCGCAAAATGTGTGAAATTCTGGACGTTCCTTTTGAAAAATCCTACGCCTTTGCCGACCAGGATAACGACATTTCCATGTTATCCGCCGCCGCACACGGTGTTGCCCTCGTAAACGGCTCCAAAGGCGCCAAAAAAGCCGCCGGTTATATTACCTTTACCGATAATAATCACGACGGCCTGGTTCCTTTCCTGAACGCCCTCCGTTAAAGGGTGCCCAAATGCCCCGAAAGTGCCTGTCACTTTTGCCCTGAAAGTGCCTGTCACCCTTCACGGCGGATTTCATCCAAAAAATCAATTTCCATCCCGGAATACATTTTCTCCACCCGGTCTCCGAGTTCCCGCTTTAATATTTCAAATGCATGATCACCGGTGCAGTGCCCGGTAATAATACGCTTCACTCCTGCCTTTTTCAGTGCTTCCGCGCACGCAAGTATTTCTTCATCCGATGATTTATGCAGATGAAATCCGCCGATAAAGGCATCAATCTCTTTGTTCTCATCACAATAAAAATCTCTGGCCTCGCGAATGATATTCTCTGCCCCCGCATGCGAACAGCTGCTGATAATGACAATCCCTTTCTGCGTTCCGAGAATCAGCGTCTGTTCATGGGAAAAATCATCCGGCATTAGTTCTCCGTTTACTTCACGATACAGTTCCGCCCTTTTTCCGATTTCATCAAGACCCTTTGATGTATGCGGAATCGCAAAGGTTGACCAGCAGACAACCGGCACGAATTCTCCGCCCACATATTCGATGCGGGATTTATACTTTTCAAGCATCCCCTTCTTCGGTCCGATGTATTTCATCCCATCGTCATGTTTAGAATAAAAACACTCTCCCGCTTCTTTTCGGACATAAAGCTTCGCTTTCTTATTCACCTCGAAAAATTTCTCAAAACCGTCCGCATGATCGTAATGCGCATGAGACAAAACCGCTGCATCGACTTTGCTTAAATCGATTCCGAGTTTCCCGGCATTTTCAAAGAACAGCTCACTCTGACCGGCATCCACTAACATTTTATACTGTCCGTACTCGATATACAGACTAAGCCCGTGCTGCGCACCCACATCCGGACAGTGTTCCCGGGCATCCGTTTCTATTTCTCCGACCGCTGAACTTTCTTCCGGAAATGCTCTTTCGCCAATCCCTTCTGCCGAATCTTCTTCCAAAATCCCCTCTGCCGGCGAATCCTTCGCATTTTCTTTAATCGTATCCTCACTTAAAACGACAACCCGGAAAACCGACTTTGCTTTGGATGCTTTCACGCCATGTGCAATCAGTGCCGGAATGGAATAAACCGTAACATCCGCAAAAATCCCCAAAAGGCAGAACGGTCTCGTCTTCGGAAATACAAGCAGGGCGCCCACAAAAAAGAGTGCACCCAAAAACGGGATGGCCGAAACATGCCCACCCGTATTTTTATTTGAAATATTCACACCGATATTATAAAAATCAAAAAAAAGGCCGATTGCAAGAAGCAGGATAAAAAGTGCAATCCAGCCCATCTGAGAAGGTGTCATTATTATCTTTCCAGTCTTCCTGCCTTAATAATCTACGATTATCGATTTATTATTTTTCTCTGCTTTCTGTCGAAATTATATCGGGATGATTACACGTCTTTACGTTGAAGTTTTACCGATATGCTTATGTTTTTTGCCATAAATGAACTCACATTAATTCAAGTTCCACCGGGCAGTGATCCGACCCCATGACTTCCGAATGAATAACGGCTTCCTTAATCCGCTCCTTCATTTTCTCGGATACGACAAAATAGTCGATCCGCCATCCGACGTTCTTCTCTCTTGCATGGAACATATAGGACCACCATGAATAGGCATCCGTTTTATCCGGATATAAATACCGGAACGAATCCACATATCCGCTTGATAAAACCTTTGAAAAGCAGGCTCTCTCCCGGTCCGTGAAGCCCGCATTATTATGATTCGACTTCGGATTCTTTAAGTCAATCTCTTCATGCGCCACATTCAAATCTCCGCAGTAAACAACCGGTTTTGTCTCTTCGAGTTTCAGAATATAATTTAAGAATGCCGCCTCCCAGGTTTCACGGTAATCGAGCCTTGTAAGCTCTCTTTGCGAATTCGGAACATACACGTCGATAAAATAAAAATCGTCAAATTCCGCGGTAATCACGCGTCCTTCCTTATCATGTTCTTCCACACCGATTCCGTATGTTACCGAAAGAGGCTCTTTTTTCGTAAAAACAGCCGTTCCGGAATATCCCTTTTTCTCAGCGTAATTCCAGAACTGATGATATCCCGGCAAATCAAGATCATGCTGGCCTTCCTGAAGTTTCGTCTCCTGAATGCAGAAAATATCCGCATCCGCTTCGTTAAAATAATCCATAAAGCCTTTTGTCAGGCAGGCTCTGAGCCCGTTAACATTCCATGAAATCAGTTTCATATTCTCTGTCCGTCTTTTCCAACCGTATCGGTTTTATCTTTTTTGTTTTATTTGCTTTTTTACCCTTAACACTTTTATTCGTTATCAGCCATGAATTTCTATGGCGATTCAAGGATTCTCAGTCTGTGACAGAACTCTCCGATCGGGAACCCGACCACATTCGCATACTCCCCTTCGATATGTGTTACAAATGCTCCGGCAAGCCCCTGAATTCCATAGGCACCTGCTTTATCCATCGGCTCGCCGCTTTCAATATAGGTGCGGATTTCTTCATCCGATAAGGTATCGAAGGTCACCTTCGTCTCACTATGAAAAACAATCTCCTTTTTCGGAAGCAGAATCGTTACGCCGGTAAAAACGCTGTGAGTATCGCCGCTTAAGGATTTTAGCATATCAAAAGCATCTTCCTCATCCTTCGGTTTTCCGAGCACTTTTCCGTTATGATAAACAACCGTATCCGCTCCGATGATGCCGATGGTTGCCTGTGCAACATGTATATCACCCGCAGCCTTATCCTTCCGGTCGGCCGGTTCATTCTTTTTCCCAAAAATACTGCTAACTGCATACAATTTTTCGGAAACCGCCGAAGCCTTTGCATGGGAGAGTTTTTCAACCAGTTTCCCCGGCGGGAGATTTTCACCGACATTCTCATCCGCTTCGCTTACCATCACTTCAAACGGCAGACCGATTTGCGAAAGAAGTTCCTTCCTTCTCGGAGATGCACTGGCAAGAATCCACATCATTTGATTTCTGTTTTCATCGCTCATTTTTATCTGTTCCGCCATTTCCCGACTGATTCGTAATTCTTTTCGTCCATATCGTTTTTCAATTTCCGCAATCCCTTCTTCCTTAATCCGCTGAATCCGGCGGGGTTTCCGGACGCGTCTCCGGAATAAATACTCTCGTATCCTTTATATCATTCATCATGGATTTTTTCTTTAAAAGCGCTTCTTCGCAGAAAGCCGCCTGCGATCCGAAAGGCTGTTTTCCTCTCATATCGGCCTTTGCATAACTTCCGTCCGGATGCAGGAAATAGGCCTTTAAGTTATCCCTGAGTTCCGCATCCAGAATTCCTTTCAGACGCTCGGTTAAATCCGGTGCTTCCACCGGGAATAAAATTTCCACCCTGCGCTCCAGGTTTCTCGGCATCCAGTCCGCAGAACTTAAATAGTATTCCTCGTTTCCGCCGTTTTTGAAATAATAAATCCGGCTGTGCTCAAGGTAATTTCCGACGATGGAATGCACCGTGATATTATCGGAAACCCCTGCAATCCCGACGCGCAGACAGCAGATTCCTCGCACGATTAAATCGATTTTAACGCCTGCATTGGATGCCTCGTAAAGAGCCATGATAACATCCTGATCGCAAAGGGAATTCATTTTTGCAATAATTCGGCCCTCTTCTCCGTTTATCGCGTGCTCTTTCTCTCTTGCAATCAGCGATAAGAATTTATCCTTCATCCAAATCGGTGCTAAGGAGAGTTTGTTCCAGCCTTCCGGTTCGGAATAACCCGAAAGCATGTTAAATACTGCCGTGGCATCCTCTCCGATGGCTTCGTTGCAGGTAAACATTCCGAGGTCGGTATACAGTTTCGCCGTGGCATCATTATAGTTTCCGGTTGCAAGATGAACATACCGTCGGATGCCGTCCTCTTCCCTTCGAACAACAAGTGTAATTTTACTGTGCGTTTTTAATCCGACCAGACCGTATATAACATGGCAGCCGGCCTTTTCAAGTTTCCTTGCCCATACAATGTTGTTTTCCTCATCAAAACGAGCCTTTAATTCCACCAGTACGGAAACCTGTTTGCCGTTATCCGCCGCCTCGGCAAGCGCTGCGATAATCGGCGAATTTCCGCTGACACGATAAAGTGTCTGCTTGATGGCAAGAACATCTTTATCTCTCGCCGCCTCCTTGATAAAATTCACCACCGGCTCAAAACTCTCGTAAGGATGGTGCATTAAAATATCTTTTTTACGAATGGATGCAAAAATATCTTCCTCGGGGTTTATGTCATAAACCGGAATCGGTGTAAACTTTTCCGTCTTGTATTCTTCAAAGCCTTCGAGTCCGTAAACCTTCATAAATACGGTCAAATCCACGGTTCCGTCAATCTTAAAAATATCCTCTTCCGCAATCTGCAGTTCTTCCACGAGAATTTTTAAGAGTTTCTTCGGAATGGAGTCCTGTACTTCGAGGCGGATTGCCTTGCCCCACTGACGCCGTTTTACCTGTTTCTCGATTTCTTTTAACAGATCTTCTGCTTCATCCTCGTCAATGGAAAGGTCGGCATTTCTCATAATTCTGAAAGGTGATGCGCAGATTACATCATAGTTTAAGAACAGTTTGCTGATATTCCTTTCTATGATTTCTTCGAGAAAAATGATTTTCTTTCCGTTTTCGCAGGGAACCGGAACGATACGGTTTAATACACCCGGAACCTGTACGGTAGCAAATTCCGTCACTTCCTTTCCCGCATGCTTGTCTTTCCCCGGCGCTTTGTCCTTACGGCGGAGAAGTGCCCCGATATTTAACGATTTGTTCCGGATTAAAGGAAACGGTCTCGAGGAATCCACTGCCATCGGAGTCAGTACCGGATAAACATTTTCCTCAAAATATTCATCCACAAACCGTCCTTCGGTTTCCGTTAATTCTTCATGCGAACGCACAACCGTTAATCCGATTTCGGAAAGTGCCGGAATAAGACTACGATTGTAGGTTGAATACTGACTGGCAACCAGTTCGTGTGTTTTTACGCTGATGGCAGCAAGCTGCTGCCTCGGCGTCATTCCGGCAATATCTTTCTTGGTATAATCCGCATCCACCATATCCTTTAAGGAAGCCACACGAACCATGTAGAATTCATCCAGATTCGAGGACACGATGGATAGGAATTTCAGCCGTTCAAACAAAGGAATATTTTTATCCTTTGCTTCTCCCAGGATTCTTTCGTCAAACATCAGCCACGAAAGTTCACGGTTAATATAATATTCCGGATTGTTTAATTTAATCCCGAAATTTTCCTTTTTG
This sequence comes from uncultured Lachnospiraceae bacterium, assembly GCA_900313265.1. Lineage (GTDB taxonomy): Bacteria > Bacillota > Clostridia > Lachnospirales > Lachnospiraceae > UBA3766. The sequence continues at coordinate 8,326 of OMRN01000011.1, forward strand.
TTTTCAACTACATTTGTAGTTTTATTTTTCTCATTCGTGTTTTTCTTCATTTTCGTCTCCGGTTCCTTCTTTAATAAGAACTTCCTTCCCTCCGTTTTTTAAAAACTCTTCTTCTGTTTTAAAATCGGATGAACGGTAAATACTTCCTCAAACAGTTTCGCATGTTCATCAAACAGACCTTTTTCCAGCTCGATATTCTGATCCGTATCCACGCGGATAATCAGTTCGGCTTCCTCGAAATGAATTTTCACATTTGTGCATTTCTGCTTATGGGACGAATCAAGCGCACAGGCAAGCCGAAGTATGGCGGTCAGTTTGGCGATGATAATAAAATCTTTCCGGTCGATGGTGGACGTTGCCGCCATCTCCTCGTAATAACGGAATTTCTCATGATTGAAACGAACGATATTCGCAACCACTTCACGCTCGGCATGCGAAAGCCCGATGATTTCCGTATTCATAACGATATTGTAAGAACAGTCCCCGAGTTGTGTTAACGAAACATATCGTCCGCAGTCCTGAAGCAGCGCCGCAATCCCAAGATACATTCTCTCACGTTTTCCGAGGCCGTGAAGTTTCTTCGTAGCATCAAAAACGGCAAGCGCCATTTTCTCAAGTGCCTCACCGCGTTTCTTACTTCCCTGATAGCGGTTGGAAATATTCTTCGCGCAGGCAACAATGTCCTGTTCAAAATCGTGCTCGGGACGGATCAGTTTGTTGTTTACCGCATAATCATATGCAATTCCGTCGCAGAGTGTCACACCGGGAATCCACAGATAATCGATATCCATGACTTCCATCGTGCATTTGACAAGCTGGGAAGAAGCAATAACCGGTGATCCCATCTCCTTGAAAAATCCACCCGATAAAAGACTGTTATAGGTATTCTTGGACAGATATCCTCTGGTTCCCAAATCCGACTCTTTCTGCTTGCTTAAATACGGAGAAACATAATCATCCACGACAATCAGGTTAACGATTTTTCTGTCCTTTAAATAAAGCTTCTTAAATACGGCCAGTTCTTCCTGAATCATTTCTTCAAGCAGTGCTTCCGTATGGGAGGGTTTTGCTCCGATCTTCCGAAGCTGCTCGTTTAAGCGGAATACACCGATCCGGATATTTTGCGTGGTAACAAGCGTATCCTTGTCAAATAAGGAAAGCTGAATACTTCCGCCGCCGATATCGAGAATGGCGGAACCCTTGGCGATAATGGTTTCGAATTCGTCACCGGCCGAAGCCACGGATTTATAATCAAGGAAACGCTGCTCGGAATTGCTCAGTACATCGATTTGCAGTCCCGTAAGATTTTTAATCTGGTCGAGAATGATAATGGTATTGTGAAGTTCACGGATGGCAGATGTACCGTATGCCTTGTAATCATCCACCTTGTAAGTATCCATAATCTGCTTGAATTCACGCAGAACATGGCATAATTCTTCCATCCGTTCATAGGAAAGGATGCCCTTCGAATAGGATTCCGTTCCGAGATCGATCCGATGACGAATGTAGTCGATTTGCTTCCATTCTTTTCCCGATGCGATTTCGTAAATCTTCATGGACAGTTCGTAAGAACCGACATCAATTGCCGCAAATAATTTCTTCTTCACTTTCTATTCCTCTTCCTTCAGAGTTTCAACATATGTTTCTTTCAGCCTTGAGAGCATTTCGAGCGTGGTAAGGCCCAGAATCGGGTGGCGCTTATACGGTGCGATTTCGCTAAGCGGTAAAAGCACGAAATCCCGGTTTGCCATATCCACATGCGGAATGCGAAGATGATCCCTTTCCATAATCAGGTCATCATAATAAAGGATATCAAGATCCAGCGTTCTCGGTCCCCACTTGAGGTTCCGCTCCCGGCCCGCATTTTTCTCTTCTTCCTGCAGCCTTGTAAGCAGTTCTAACGGAGAATAAAGCGTATTCATGCAGAAAGCCGAATTAATGTAATTATCCTGGTCCACGCCGCCGTAGGGTCTCGATTCGTACATTTTTGCCTTTCTGAGTACACGGCAGTTTTCATCGCTGTCCAAATTATCCATGGCATCCCGAATAAACTGCTCACTGTCTCCCATATTCGATCCGGTCGCAATATATACCTTATGCCATCCGCGGTTTACACGAACGGAGACATTGGAAAAAGGCACCGGAATCGGAGCTTCCGGCTTCATAACCTCAAGTTCGATGCTTTGTATTAACGGAAATTTAATCAGAAGTTTTCTTGCCAGCTTATTGGCAACGGTTTCAATCAGATTAAACTGATGAACCCTCATGTATTCATTGATATACAGACTGACCTTGGCATAGTCAATCGTGTCCTCGACGGAATCGGTCTCCGCTACGGATACCGTGTCATAGAAAATTCTGGCGTTAATGATAAAATTCTGGCCTTTTTCCCTCTCTTCTTCATACACGCCATGCCATGCATAAACCTTCAGACCGGAAAGAATCATTTCATCCAACATAGAATCACCCCCCTGATATCTTCTTGTTGTTTTACCCCGTTATTAAACTTTGCCGAGTATTGCCTCCGTCATACGAATCGCGCGATAATTTTCCTTCACATCATGCACACGAACAAAAGCGCAGCCTTTCATCGTGCCGATTACCGTTGTGGCAATGGTTCCTTCCACACGCTCAAAAATCGGCAAATCAAGTGTAAGTCCGATTACCGACTTTCTCGATGTGCCGAGAAGCACCGGAAACCCTAAGTCCCGTACCTGCTCGAGATTACGTATTACTTCGAGATTCTGTTCGTATGTTTTCGCAAATCCGACGCCCGGATCAACGATAATTTTGTCATTCGGCACTCCCGCTTTTTTTATGTCTTCCACATACTGTTTTAAATCGGCTAAAACCTCCGGAAGAAAATCCGTATAATTCATATTTCTGCGGTTATGCATTACCACACAGGGAAGATTATGTTTTGCCGCAAGATATGCCAGATCCCGGTCTGCCTGAAATCCCCATACATCGTTAATCATATCGCATCCGGCTTCAATGGCAGCCGTTGCTACAAGTGACTTGGATGTATCCACCGACACGGGTATGTCAAATCGTTTCCTGATTCCTTCGATAACGGGTGCCACTCTTTCGATTTCTTCCTCTGCGGAAACCGGAAGATATCCGGGTTTCGTGGACTCTCCGCCCACATCGATAATCGAAGCCCCCTCCGAAATCATCTGCTCACACCGGGCAAATGCTTTATCCGGCGTATTAAAACTTCCCCCATCCGAAAAGGAATCCGGAGTAATATTCAGGATTCCCATAATATATGTGTGATTATTTACATCAAATTCGCAGTTTCCGATTTTCATGTATTCTTCATTTCTCTCTTGTTTTTTATTATTCTGCTTTGTTTTACCGTTTTGTTTTTCTGTTTTCCGGTTTTATTTCCGTTTTTGATTATTCGGCACACTCCGAATCTGCTGACGTATTTCCGTCCCCGTTATTCAAAAGCCGGAAAAACATTGTCTGCAGTCTGTCATCGTCCTTAAAGACGCCTCTTGTCACTACCGTTGTCGTTTTGCTTCCCGGTTTCTTCACGCCTCTGGCCGTCATGCATAAATGTTCCGCTTCAACTACGATCATTACCCCCTGCGGTTTTAAATACTCCATAATCGCATCGGCAATCTGGGCTGTCATTTTTTCCTGAATCTGCAACCGTCTGGCATAGGTCTCCACACATCTTGCCAGTTTGGAAAGTCCGACCACTTTACCGTTTGGAATATAGGCAATATGAGCCTTCCCGAAAAACGGCATCATGTGATGCTCGCACATGGAATAAAACTGAATGTCTTTTTCCAAAACCATCTCGTTATTGTTTGTCGTAAAAGTTCGGGACAAATGAATGGACGCATCATCGTCATATCCTGCCATCAGTTCCGTATACATTCTGGCAATCCGGTCCGGTGTATCGATAAGACCCTCTCTTCCGGTATCTTCCCCGATACCTTCCAAGAGCATTTTTATCGCTTCTTTGACTTTTTCTTCGTTTACCATTCTTTATTTCCTTTCGGTTATTCAAAGCTTTACGCAAAGAATAACCCTTCCGTTAATCTGTTTTTCTTTTCGTTTCCCTGCGAATATATTTCAGCCGGATTATCGGATTTTACATATTTTCACGTATGCTTCCCTTAAAACTCCCATGTAGGAAAGAGAGCCGAATGCCAGAATCACGCCTTCTTTCTTCCCTACCAGACAGGCTTCTTCCAGCGCCTCCTCCACAGAATCCGCTGCGGAAACGTTTGGGTTGTATTCCCTTATTATTTGTGCAAGATCAAAGGCCTGCATCGTCCTTTTATTATTCGGAGTCGTTATCGTAATAATGTAATCCGCCTTCGCCGCACTTAGGGCTACAATTTCCTCAACTGCCTTATCTTTTAATACTCCCATTATATAAATAATCGGCTGATTTGTAAAATAATTGTCCATTGTTTCCATCAGTTTTGAAACCGCATCCGGATTGTGTGCCCCATCGGCAATGACAAGCGGATTTCTGCCCAGAATTTCGAATCTTCCGGGCCATGCGGTATGAAGAAGCCCCTGACGGATTTTTTCCTCTTTCAGTTTTACACCAAAAGATTGCAAAACATCCAGCGCTTCTAATGCGACTGCTGCATTTTCCGGCTGATAAGCACCAAGCATGGATATTTCCGCATTTTTATAATTCTTATAGGAGAACTTCTGCGTGAGTTTTCGAGGAAGCGAATTTCCGGTACCCGTTTTTCCCGCGGTTTTCACAATGATGTCTTCTCTTTTCACAAAAAAAGAATGAACATTTTTCATAGCATTGCATCTTTCCCGGATTACATCCCGGACGGATTCTTTCTGCGGTGCTACAACTACTTTCGTATTGTCTTTAATGATTCCCGCCTTGGTTGCGGCTATTTCTTCGAGCGTGTTTCCAATCATTCCCACATGATCCAGACTGACAGAACAGATTACGCAAAGTTCCGGTGACGGAATCACATTGGTCGCATCCTCTGCTCCTCCCATGCCGACTTCCACAATGTTAAAATCGCATTTTTTATCCCGGAGATACAGAAAAGCCATCGCCGTTTCGATTTCGAAAGAGGTCGGGTGTGCAAATCCGTCTTCCTTCATCTGACGGGCGGTTTCAAAAAGCATCGTTAAGTATTCCGCCACTTTGCTTTTTGGAATAAAGGAGCCGTTTACCTGGATTTTTTCGCGGTAATCCACAACGGACGGGGAAATATACCGGCCGACACGGTATCCGTTCTCCGTAAGCGCTCCTGCCAGAAAAGAAGATACGCTTCCTTTGCCGTTCGTTCCGGCAACATGGATGATTCGTAAATCCTTCTCCGGATTTCCGATTCTCTTTAGCAGTTCCCGTATGGTATCAAGTCCGAGAACAGAGCCGATCGGATTCACTTTTTGATCCAGATACTCCAATGCTTCTTCGTATTTCATGTTTTTACTTCCTTTATCGTTTTTTGACAGGTCCTGTTTCTGCAAGCAGAACAGCCGGCTCCCGACAGGCCCTGTTGCCGCTTCGCGGCAGTCGCTTGCCGGTCTTGTGCTACATAAAACGCCTCCGACGTGATTACGCAGGAGGCGTATTTTTCATCATCCGCAAAGTCTTTTTCATCTCAGGCTATTCCGTCAAAAACAGTATGACTTCACGATTCTGTAAACATCTGCTCTATACATCCATATCGTCATCTGCCATTTCCCCGGCGCCGATATTTAATGTATTCAGTGTTCTTCTTCTGAGTCTCGCCACTTCGGAATTCTTCAGGATATAATTCTTTACTTCCTTCGAATGCTTGATATTTTTCAGGACCAGTTCCCGGTCCGTCGTATCACCGGTGTAGCATACAACATCCCCGAGACCGGACCAGCGCTGCATAACCGTACTTTTCAGTCTAACGTCCTGGATTTTATACATATAGCAGTCATTTTCCTGTTTGGAAAAAACGCCGGTGTTTACGGTCAGAACATCCTTGTTGATGGAATAGGTGGTAAATGTCCACGGAAGGCCGAACAGAACCCAGCGCTTCTTTTCGACGATTTCCCCCTCTTCCTCGTCTACCAAAGATTCCATGATTTTTTCTCTTTCGTCCAATGCATCCGCCATATGAATCTCCTCCTGCACCAATTATTTTCCGTTCTACTGTACAACCGTTTTGACTCTCTGTGAGTACTTCTCTTCGCAGTATTTGCAGCGGTATATTTCCTTCTTTTCGTCCGATAATACAAAAATGTGCGGCAGCCCCTGCTCGATGGATGTAATGCATCTCGGGTTCTTGCATTTGAAGACTCCGCGAATTTCCTTCGGAAGAACCAGTTCCTTCTTCTCCACGATTTCTCCGTCTTTTACCACATTGACGGTAATATTGTGGTCCACAACGGCCAGAATATCCATATTCAGATCATCAATATCGCATTCCACCTTCAGAATGTCTTTCTTGCCCATTTTTCCGCTCTTGGCGTTCATAATCATGGCAACCGTACAGTCCTTCTTGTCAAGGCCCAGGTTATAATATAAGGTCAGGCTCTTTCCCGCCTCAATATGATCGAGTACGAAACCTTCTTCTATCTTTCCTACGTTTAACATATCATCCTCCGTATATTTCCCCTAAAACATTTGCCGCTTAGGCTACTTCAATATTTAAGAGTGTCAGAATCAGTGCCATACGAACATATACACCATACTGTGCCTGCTTAAAATAGGCAGCCCTCGGATCTTCGTCCACCTCAACCGATATTTCGTTTACTCTCGGAAGCGGATGAAGAACCAGCATGTCATCTTTGGCCTTTTCCATTTTCTCCGTAGTCAGAATATAGAAATCCTTTAACCGGACATAATCTTCCTCGTTAAAGAAACGCTCTCTCTGAACTCTGGTCATATATAACAAATCCAGTTTCGGCATCACGTCTTCCAGACTGATGACCTCTTCGTATGAAATGTTGTTTTCTCTCAATTTTTCCGTAATGTAACTCGGCATTTTCAACTCTTCGGGAGAGATGAATACGAAGTGAACACCTTCATACCGAATCAGTGCATTAATCAGGGAATGCACGGTACGCCCGAATTTCAGATCTCCGCAAAGACCGATGGTAAAATTCCCGAGGCGCCCTTTCATGGAGCGGATGGTTAACAAATCCGTCAGCGTCTGCGTCGGATGCTGATGGCCGCCGTCACCGGCATTGATTACCGGAATTCGCGATTTGGAAGCCGCAACCATCGGCGCACCTTCCTTCGGATGACGCATCGCGCAGATATCCGCATAGCAGGAAATCACGCGGATGGTATCGGATACGCTCTCACCCTTTGCTGCCGAGGAAGAATTCGCATCGGAAAAACCTAAAACACTTCCTCCTAAGTTCAGCATTGCCGCTTCAAACGAAAGCCTCGTTCTTGTGCTCGGCTCATAGAAGCATGTCGCCAGTTTCAAACCTTCACAGGCATGGGCATACTTCTTCGGATTCTTCTCAATGTCATTCGCCAGATCAAAAAGTCTGTCCAGTTCTTCCACCGAGAAATCCAGGGGACTCATTAAATGTCGCATCGTTTATCTCCTTTCACACTGTCCATAGAATTATACGCTATTTTTGCATGATTGGCAATCAGACAGGGTGAAACATCCCTGCCCGTTTTCCCGGACTTTATACTCAAATTCCGAGATATTCCTTTAATGCACCGATATTGTTTCTCGCATCGCCGTAACCGAGTTTGTAAAGGTCCCACAGTTTGCCCATATCCGATTCAAAACGGGTTACCGTAACCGGTTTGGAGGGAGCGATTACAAAGACTTTCTTTTCTTCATGCAGTTCCTTTAATTCTTTTGTCATCACATTGAAATCCGCATTTACATTGTTTAGTGCCGCCATAAAATTCGGATATTTGTGATACCAGATTTTTGTACTTTTCATCGGTTCTTCCGACCGGACAAAATCCCATTCCCTGGTTTTAACCACAACTATTTTTTCATATCCCTGATCAGCCGCCCAGCGGTACGGGATCTTGGTCGAGCATCCTCCGTCCAGATACGGAATACCGTGCATAACGACGGGTCTTGATACAAAAGGAACCGTGGAAGAAGCGCGGATAACCGAAGTCAGTCTGCACTGTCCTTTTTCAAAATATTCCGTCTCACCACTCAGCATATTGGTCGTACCGACGGCAAAACGCTTCGAATCATCATAAAGTCTCTTCTTATCAACCGGATATTCTCTTAAAATATCATGGAACAGATACGTAAAGCCCGTGACACCGTGGTCTTTTCCGACCGCTCCCGCTCCGATATAGTTCTTATCATGGCGGTAAGTTAAATTCACTCTGGCTCCCCAGCCGATCTGTCCCGTGACATAACCGACACCGGCAAGCGAACCGGCGGATATGCCGACCGTTGATTGCAGGTTAATGTCATGCTGCATCAGATAATCCAAAACACCCAGTGTATAAAGGCCCTTCCATCCGCCTCCTTCAAGCACCATGCATCCTTCCGTAATGATATCTTTGGATCTTCCTGACGGAATACGGTCTAATTTGCCGAACTTTTTCATTTTTCTATCCTTCCTGTATGTTTCTGCAAGCAGAACAGCCAGCTCCCGACAGGTCCTGTTGCCGCTTCGCGGCAGACGCCTGCCGGTTTTGTTCCGCAAAAAAGTCACCGCAAAGCGATGACTTTTAACACTAAACCAAATTAATAATTTCTTCCTTCGGAGCATTTGCGGGAGTGATTTCGTCAATGTAAAGCACGGGTCCGACACCTTTATAGTCCGCCCAGTACTCATGCTTTACGGTTGCGGTCACGTTGTACCAGTTGCCGTCCTTAATCTCCGATGCTTTTTCATATTTGGCAACAAAGCCAAGGAATGCGATATCTTCCGCACAGCAGGTCATGGCATGACGCCCGGGAACAAAACATCCCTCATGAAAACCGGCCGGTTTTGCCACATGTGCCAGAAAAGAAACGGTCTTTCCCTCATAACGGTCCGGCGTATCGAGCATATCAAAAAACCAGATCCCGTACGTTGCCTCCGTTAAATCAATACGGTCTTTTTTCACATCAAACGGCAGTTCCTCTTCCATGGTTGCCGTCACTTCACCGTTACTGTCTTCAAAAATGATTTCCGCATCGCGGTTTAATGCCCGCATGTTTCTTTTATACGACGCCAGATCCTTAATTCCGTCGCAGCGGTTAAACATAATCATTTCGGACTTACGAACCATATCGCCGATTAAGGAACGCATATTTGTATAATACATCGGCCATGTTGCGGCATTGATAATCGTAATCTGCTGATTCACTTTCCAGTGCCAGGGAAGTTTTAAATTCGCCATCGGCCACATTCCGTTATACTCGATAATGATGCGGTCCGGCTTATGTTTTTTCTCTAAATTAAGAAGGGTGGACCCGAGCAGATCCTCTTTCTTCTCAATGACTTCCACCACGGAATTCGTCTGCTTAAGAAGGGCATCATCATACTCAACCTCACCCTCCTCGCACAGAAGAATCATGGTTTTTCCTTTGATGCGAAAATACTCCTGCTGCATTGTAAACTTGATAAATTCGGTTTTTCCGCTCTCTAAAAAACCGTTAATAATAAATACCGATTTCATAACTTCTTATCCTGTCCGATTTTTTTATTTCAGATTCCGAATAAT
>OMRN01000021.1 GCA_900313265.1 uncultured Lachnospiraceae bacterium
ATGAAATATTTGATATTAAAAAGCGAAGCAATCATCGGATTCCCGCCCTGATACGAGTAAGCCACATCCGAATACCGAAGGCCCATCGAATCATAGAAATCTTTCACACCGCCGGAAATCGTCGATGAAAAATAGGAAGCCCCGTAGTATCCGTCCCATGCCGCGCCGTTCATAAACTTCTTGTTTAAATCCTCGGTGCGGTAAAAAGAAGAATCTTCCTCCCGTATATAATCAATCGCCACTTTTTTAATTTCGCTTCCCTTTAAGTAATCCTTCCGGCTGACCGTGGAATTCATTCCGGTCGTAAGCGTGTTGCAGACGCATTCCACTAAGGTAAACGCAAAAAACACGGCCATGAAAGCCTTCCTGCGCATATTTTTCTCAAGGATGAATAAAAACGTATAAAGAACGATAAACAGTACGGAGCAAAGATAGGTGGTTAGGGAATTAAGCCAGTCATCCCTTGACATTACATACCATAGGCCCCCGATTCCGACGCACATCACGGAAGAACTGATAATAATCTCCCGTTTCTTTATGCCCTGTCGTTTCTCGAAGCACTCCGCCGCCATTGAAAGCATTAAGAAAACAAAGAAAAACGAATGTCTTGCCGGAAACGAATTCGGGAAATGCAGACCGTGCCAGACATAAGTAAACACATTCCACTGAAAACCGAAAAGCACGAAGGCGGCAAGCAGACCTTTGGTGATTTTTTTCGATAAGGAAATCTCACGGTTGCAGACATACAGCGGTAATAAAAACAGGGCCAGAACCGACGCAAAAATATTCGGAAGTTCGGAATCTCTCTGGACCGTCGTTGTATTGATTAACATCCTCTCGAAGACTTCGTAGAACTTATAATAACTCTCCCATGTTGTCGGGAATTCGGTGCTCCCGGCCGCAGTACTTTTCAGACATAAATAAAGCGGAAGCAGAATCACGCCCATCATCAGACCCGCGATTACCGTGGTATAAATAAAGCGTGCGATTTTTAAAAAGATATTCCCTTCTTTACGGTAAATAATCAGGCAGATAATGAAATAAAGCACAATCGCCAGGCCTGCAATGACAGAAATATAGAAATTCGCCCAGATGGAAAGCGTCAGGGCAATGCCGTAGGTCAGGCTCTTTTTGCCTTTTGCAATCTGCTCCGTTCCGAGCATGATAATCGGAAAAAGAATATAACAGTCCGTCCACATGATATTGCACGAATATGCAAGAAAGAAACCGGACAACGCGTAAAACGCGGCAAATACCGCGCGAAGGACATTTTTCCCGCCGAAGCGGTGATTCAGATAGTAAAGGAACGATACACCGGCCAGACCGCCTTTTATAATCATTCCCGCTTCAATGGCTTCAATTAAAAATTTCTGCGGAAGGATTAACACCAGAATGTTAATCGGAGAAGTCAGATAGTATGCAAAATGAGCCCAGTAATTCACGCCGAGGCCGTTTTCCCATGCAAAAAAGAGGCCCTCACCGTTACTCATCCTCATGGCAAATTCTTTTAAAAACGGGGCATACTGATGATAGCAGTCCATCCGGAGATAAACTTTATCTCCAATCGGATAAAGCCCGAAAACGGCATATAAAAGCAGCTGGATGAAAACGACCGACGCAAAAACAAGTACATAAAGAAATCTTCCCGACAGAAATTCCTCATTCAGGAAGGTTTTCTTGTTTTTCCCGGCACTTTTTCTCGCGGCCGCGAATTTTTTCGAATTGTACGATCCGGCTTTATGCTGTTTTGCCTTGTTCTTTTTTTTCTTCTTACTCTTTGTCATTCTGCATTTATACGACGATTTTTTTATTTTTAGTTTTATAAGCCGCGTCCGGTGTGCACGAACACCTTTCGGCTCTTCGATTATATTATGTATTCTCCTCCGCGAATGCAATCATGGAAAGGCTCTTGAATTCCTTATCAAAGGTATTCTTACATACGCTGTCCGTTTTCTTCTTTAATTCGGCAAAGGTTTCATCCGAAACTTTAAAGGAGAATGCATCTTCTGCCCTGGCCTCGTATACATACCTAATGGCCCGTCTCCCGCCTTCCGGAAAATCTTCGTTTTCATCCGGAATCGGAAATAATCCCTCAAGCATAACGGCTTTCATTTCGTAAACGGTTTTAACGAAATCATTGCTCACCGAATCATCCAAAAGAAGGGTCAGCGCCCGGTATAAAAGCCTCATAAGCCTTACATTATCGGTATTCTCATGTCCGAAATAATCCGCGATTTCCAAGAAATACGTGCCGTAAAAGGTAGCATTTAAATCCTTCCTGAAACCTTCGAAATAATTCTTCACTTCAACCTTGGTAAGCGAATAGGAACTGCTTCCTGCATAAAGCGAAAAAATCCCGAATGTAAACGGATCGACGCACCCCATGAAGCGGTTTGTCGGGCGAAGGGCACCTTTGGCGAATGCGGAGATTTTTCCCTTTTCCTTGGTTAATAAGACAAGCCGCCGGTCGTAATCGCCGATGGGTTCGGATTTAATTATGATTCCCGTTACCTTATAGTCGTTCATGTCAAATTCAGTCTGCTTATTCTTTTCAGGTCATTCATCTTTAACGTTTTTCATGATTCTGTCTTTGAAAAACCAAGGTCTTTAAGCAGATATTCGTCATCTCTCCAGTTATCTCTTACCTTCACCCAGAGTTTTAAATTCACCCGGATATCCAGCATTTTTTCAATGTCCTGTCTGGCCGCGGTTCCGATTTTTTTAAGCATGGCTCCGCCTTTGCCGATAATCATTCCTTTGTGTGATTCTTTTTCGCAGATGATGGTTGCTTCAATCGTACAAAGGCCTTTCTTAAATTCCATTTTATCAATCACGACGGCAATTCCGTGCGGAATCTCGTCCCGCATAAAACGAAGAGCTTTTTCCCGGATGATTTCCGAAGCAATCGTTCTCTCCGTCTGCTCCGTAACCGTCTCCGGGTCGTAATAAAACGGACCTTCCGGAAGATTTTCGATTAATGTATCCATCAAAAGATCGACATTATTGCCCTTAAGAGCCGATACGGGAATGATGTCCTTAAAATCCATTTCTTTACGATATGTATCCATGAATTTTAAAATTTCTTCCTTGCGGATGGTATCGACTTTATTGATGACTAAAATCACCGGAATGCGGATGGTCTTTAAAATCTCCACAATCGCTTTTTCGCCCGCACCGATATAGTCCGTCGGCTCCACAAGCCACATCACCACATCCGCTTCGTTTACCACGCTCTTGGCGCTTTTTACCATGTAGTCGCCGAGTTTGTTCTGCGCCTTATGAATGCCCGGCGTATCTAAGAAAATCAGCTGGGCGTTATCTTTTGTCACCACCGTACGGATGATGTTTCTGGTGGTCTGCGGTTTTGATGAAGTAATCGCAATTTTCTGTCCGATAATCCGGTTCATCAGTGTGGATTTTCCGACGTTCGGACGGCCGATGATCCCGATATATCCTGCTTTTGTTTGTATTTTTCCGGTTGAAGAATTGTTTTCGTTATTTGTCATTTTTAATATAATCTCTTATTAATCGCTTTTTGTCGCATTTTATATCTTTTTTATTTTTTATTTAATAATTTCTTATAATTGCAGTTTCACTGCATTTTTCCAGCCTTCGATTCTTACCGTTCTCTCTGCTTCTTCGATTTTCGGAGTAAATACTGTATCGTCCCCTGCCGTTTTACGGATATCGTCCTCATCCTTCCAAAAACCGGTAGCCAGCCCGGCAAGATAGGCCGCGCCGAGGGCCGTGGTTTCCACACAGGACGGGCGGATTACATCCAGATTGCTGATATCGGCCTGAGTCTGCATTAAGTATCCGTTCGCGCTTGCTCCGCCGTCCACACGCAGGGATTTAACCGGCGTTCCGGCATCCTGCCCCATCGCCGTAACCAGATCGTTCACCTGATAGGCAATGGCATCCAAAGCCGCACGAACAATATGATATTTTCCGACGCCTCTCGTCAGTCCGCAGATAATTCCCTTTGCTTCGGGTTTCCAGTAAGGAGCCCCAAGTCCGGTGAATGCGGGAACAATATAACAGCCTTCCGTATCTTTTACTTTTAGGGCAAATTCCTCGGTTTCCGGTGCATTTTCAATCAGTCCCATTTCATCCCTCAGCCACTGGATGAGGGCACCGCCCATGAAAACAGATCCTTCGAGCGCATAGGTTACTTTTCCGCCAATCTGCCAGCCGACGGTGGTTACCAGCCCGTTTGCGGAATCAATCGGTTTCTCACCCGTATTCATCAGCATAAAGCATCCGGTTCCGTAGGTATTCTTCATATCCCCTGCGTTAAAACATTTCTGCCCGAACAAGGCTGCCTGCTGGTCTCCCGCTGCACCGCCGATTCGTATCGGTGACCCGAGATAGGCACCTGTAGTTGTTCCGTATATTTCGCTGTTTGAAACACACTTCGGAAGCATGTTCATCGGAATGTTTAAAAGGTTGCAAATCTGCTCGTCCCAGCAAAGATTATGAATATTAAAAAGCATGGTGCGCGAAGCATTGCTTACGTCGGTGATATGCTTTTCCCCGCCGGTCAGTTTCCAGATAAACCAGCTTTCCACCGTTCCGAAAAGCAGTTCTCCGGCCTCCGCTTTTTCCCTGGCTCCCTTGACATTATCGAGAATCCATTTCAGTTTTGTCGCGGAAAAATAGGGATCCAGCACCAGTCCCGTATGCGATTTAATCATCTCCTTTTTTTCCGAGATGGCTTCGCAGATATCCGCGGTTCTGCGGCACTGCCAGACAATCGCATGATAAACGGGCAGACCCGTATTTTTGTCCCATACAATCGTGGTTTCGCGCTGGTTGGTGATGCCGATTGCCTCAATATCTTCACCGCTTATTCCGGCCATGGACATGGCTTCCACCATAACACTTACACCCGCCGACCAGATTTCCATCGGGTCGTGTTCCACCCAGCCGGGTTTCGGATAATACTGTTTGATTTCTTTTTGTGCCACACAGACGATGTTGCTGTTTTTATCGAATAAAATCGCACGTTCCGATGTCGTTCCGGCATCGAGTGCCAT
>OMRN01000076.1 GCA_900313265.1 uncultured Lachnospiraceae bacterium
ATCTTCCCCGATAGGAATATCCTTATACTGTCTTACAGAATGTCTTTCGTTGATTGCTTCAATAATATCCACTCTTACACCCCTTTTTCTGTAATCGTTTCCCGCTTAAGATACCGAGTCGGAACCTTTAATGTCAGCCATACTCCGTTCACGGATTGATAAAAATCAAATCCGTCATCATGCATGCTTCCGGCCGAGACCTTATATACAACCGGTTTCCCATGGCGGCTTCCCACTTTAATCGCTGTCTCAATATCCTTAGACAAATGCACATACAATCTGCTCTTTGAAATAAGACCCTGATTATCAATAGATTCCCGGTATTTTTCACCAGTTCCATGATATAGGTATTTCGGTGGGTCCTTTTTTTCAAGTTCAACATCAACAGGTATGGAATGACCCTGATTCGCTCTGATAAGAGTCTTATCCTCATTAAATGAATATCTCTGCTTCTCATCGGTACGCACGATTTCCTCAAGCATCTCCATATTAAAAATCCTTGTCTTGGAAACACCCTCTATCAATTCATCGACATTAGCCCAGCCATGCTCATCAAGAGTAATTCCAATGGTTTCCGGCTTGTGTCTGAGAATTAAACTTATAAATTTGCTTGTGTCTTTAAGGTTCATTAATTCTCCCCCGTCTTCGGTCTTTCGAAAAACTTAATCCCGCAAGGATAAAGAAACATCACGTAAAACATCTGCACAAAGGAGGAAAGCAGAGTTCCCGCAGGTTAAGCAGTCTGTTTCCGGCCCATCCCATTAAAAGATACGCACCGGTTTCCTTGCTGAAGCACCAGTAAACGATTGCCATTATGACAATGGCGGAATTGATTTCCCCAAGGAATGTCATCTTGGCCATAAAATCCGCCAGGAAGGCTCCGGCACCCTCTCTGAATTCCTGTAAAAAAAGTAAAATCTGAATATCCATACAATTTTCCCCCAACAGGTATTTTCTCTGACAATTAACTGATCGGTATAAGAACGGTAACCTCAAAACCCGTATCATCACTGTAACAGATTAGTTCACCGTTCATTTTAACCATAAGTGATTTGGCTATATAAAGACCCAGGCCGCTTCCTTCTTTATTATCCGCTTCTGCCTGTTTCCCCCGATAGAACTTATTGGTTATAAGCTCAAGCTCGTCCCTGGAAACTCCCGGACCGTAATCCTTTATAATCATCTCAAGATATTTGTCTTTCAAACGGTATTCCACATTGATCTTCGTACCGGCATACTTATACGAATTGCTGATAATATTTCCGATTACCTGACTCATCCGCTTGGCATCAATATGGATGATAAGCTTCGGAAGTTCCGATTCAACAACCAGTCCCTTTGAATCATTTTTCTTAATGATTTCACTAAGAACACCTGATTCCTCATCCTCGCAGTTAACCTTAAATTCGCCGAGATCTTCGAGCGTGGCGGAGAACAGATCACTTACGAGACTGTCGATTTCATCTGCTTTTTTATAAATATTATCGAGTTTATCCAGAATATCCGTATCCCTCTGAATTTCAAGTTCCGTAGAATCCGCCGCATCCGTTCCCGTTTTTGCAGCCTCTTCACGGATATATTGATTCAGCTTTGCCTCGAGAAGTTCCGTTGTAAGCTTAATCCCCGTTATCGGTGTCTTGATGTCATGACTGAGCGATGCAATAAGTTCCTTCTCTTTCCGCTGAAGCTCAATCTCCCTCTTCTTTGACTCGGAAAGTTCTTCGCGCATGATATCAAAACTCTCCGTGAATACGCCGAACATGTTGTTTTCTTCCATCATCAGTGGTTCATCCAGCTTCCCTTCGGCAACCTTGCCGGCGAAAGACTGCATCCTGTCAAATGGCTTAACGATATTCTTATCAATATACACGCCGTAAATAACGGCACCTGCCAGAAAAAGAACCGCCATTACAATCATGCCCATGACAAGCCGGAACTTATAATCGGCCAGTCCTTCCTCCGGTGAATCGAGTAAAATTACCGTTCCGAGGTTACGTTCATCCTTTATCACATGTTTATACGGAAGTCTATTCTTAATCGCATCTTCCGTTGTGAATCTTTCGTTATTACCAACGATTCCGGCGGTTTTCCCATCCGCGCCGGGCGTTTTATAGACTTCTTTTTCATTGTTATCCAAAACAACAAAATCCACCCCATAGTCCTTTTCTCCAAAACGATCGGGTGAATCCATTTTTTCTTCGGCATCCTTTGCGATATCATTCAGGATGAGCATTTTTTCGTTGCTTACCGAAATGCTCTTGCCCTTATTCCCGGACACAATCACAAAAAGAATAATCCCGGCAGCCATACAAATGCCGAAAATTATAACAAATTTAGCATAATTCTTCATTTCAGCCTTCTATCATATATCCGACACCCCAGACCGTTTTTATCACCTGCGGATCCTTGGGATCGGTTTCGATTTTTTCTCTTAAATGACGAATATGAACAGCCA
>OMRN01000129.1 GCA_900313265.1 uncultured Lachnospiraceae bacterium
CTTGCTGCCTTTTCCTTCGCCTCTTTCTTTGCATTCAGCCAAAGAAGAATGAGAAGCGTGATACTGCAAACAACTGTCGTGCACAGGCTTCCTTCGTTTCCGTAAACCGGATCAAAGAAGAAATTCGCCTTTGCGTCCG
This sequence comes from uncultured Lachnospiraceae bacterium, assembly GCA_900313265.1. Classification (GTDB taxonomy): domain Bacteria; phylum Bacillota; class Clostridia; order Lachnospirales; family Lachnospiraceae; genus UBA3766. The sequence goes on from OMRN01000129.1 coordinate 140, forward strand.
TCCCGTAGAACAATGCCAGTTCCGACGTCATTCCGCTGTTCGGAAGTCCGAAGAGGTACTCCTGGGTAAAATTCCATGCCGTATGAAAACCGCAGGCAATCCAGAAATTTCCGGTAATTTTAACCAGCAGGCAAAGGATGAATCCGACCAGAAAAACATTCAGGCAGAAAATCGAGCTGAATCCGCTCATGGAAATATTCCCGACATGATGAAAAATGAAAAGCGTGCCGCTTACAAAAGCCACCGCACTCCAGTCATGCCGTTCCTGCATATACCGGTAAACATATCCCCGAAGCGCCACTTCCTCAGCCGCACACTGGATAAATACGGGCGGAATCAGCAGAATCAGATAAATGCTGAATGAGTGAAACGAGAAATGAACCGTCCCCGTAACACCCGTCAGCAGGGATATAAATCCATTCATTAAAAAGCCGATTAACAGACCGGTTAAAACGGCCTTTACAGACTTAACAAAACCCCCTTCCACGAAGAATTTCAGCGTCTGTCTTTTGGTAATCAACATGTAGAGTAAAAATAAACCGATCGGGATAATAAAAGACGAAAACGAAAATCCATCTTCTAAGAAAACCTGAAGGACCGGATTCTGAATTTGATAAACAAAGTACAGTACGATGCCGGCTAATAATCTCTGAATTACCATACCCAGGAAAAACAATGCAAGCTCCGTTACCCCAATCATCAGTGCATTCGTCAGTATCCGGTCTTTTCTTTTACTTAAATCCATTCGAATTCCCCCTTGTTATAAAAGATTTTCCGCCATTTATTATAACATGAAAATCCGCCAATTGTTAGTGCAATTGAGCAAAAACAAACCGGGCAGGAGATATCCCCCCTGCCCGGTTATCGTTTCATACAAATTCATTTTAGAAAGTAATAATTTCGGCTTCCGATGAGAAAGATTTGAATGTAGCCGTTCCGTTCTTAAAATAGAACATCTTCATGCTGTCATCATCCGCACTGTACATTCCCTGCAGCGCAGGCATTTTGTCAAGCATGGCAACCTTGATGTCATGGTTGTCATCTTCTACCAGTTCACCGGCTAAGCGAAGCCAGGTACCGCTCATAAATGCGCAGATTTCTACTAACGGATTCGCTGCAATCTGCCTGGAAACTTCTTTTCCGGTGCCGCTTTGGATATACAGTTTTCCTTCATAATAAAGAACCGTACCGAACGGTCTTACACGCGGCTGATTTCCGTCTACGGTTGCCAGATAATAGGTCTGAGCATCCTCTAAGAAATATACAACCTTGTCGATTCCGGTTGCATTTTCGCGTTTCTCGATTTCAGCCAGCATATACTGTGCATTTGCTTTCAGATATGCAGCAAGATCCGCAAGCGAAATGCCTAATTCGGTATTTAAGAAATTTTCCGCAACTAACAAATCGGCAATCTTAACGCCTAAGTTAATGAATCCGAGTTCCACTTCTCCACCGAAAGCTACTGCCATGCTTTCATCCCCGTCTCCATAATATAAAACAGTATCGGGAATTCCGTTTCCGTTGCTGTCGTGAATGTAAAGATCGTACTCTCCTCTGCCACTTAAATCAACCGCGATGGTATCGATTTTTCTGCCTACCGAATCACTTGAAAAACATACATCCGCAATTCCGTCTCCGTCCAGATCGAGTGCGATTTCTCTCCAGCCGCTGCGAACTACCATTTTGGAAAGTTCCGGATCATTCTTAATACGTCTCTTTGCCTCACGAATACTTACTCTCTTAACTTCCATAGTTTACTGCTCCTTTCCCATACACAAGAATATAATTGTATCTATGTTAAACCGGACGAAAACCGTCCCGGTTGTAACCCTTGTTGTTCCCTTTTCCTCTGTTTTTTACGGTTTATTATTTTCCTGTTTACTCCGTTTTTCGGTTATCCTGTTTATTCTGTTTTTCTCCGGGTTTCATTTTTACAAATCCGTAATCCGAAAGCATCCGGAAATACTTCGTTAACCTTGGATAAAGCGGTTCTGCTTTCTCCCCGAAATGTTTGCTGACCTCTTGACCGATTTCATAAACGGTTTCTTCGCCGTCGATTAAAGGCCAGATAAAACTTCCCATCTCCTCTAAATGAACCTGCGAAACTTTCGGCTTATGTAAAACCTTCTGCGCGATGCGGTTGAATACACCTTTGTTTTCGACAAAAATCGTCACCGCCCCGGCTTCGTCTTTTTCCCATTTATACTTCTCTTCCCGGACCGGAATAAAGTCGAGGAAATTATTATCTTTTTTATTTTTTCGATTTCCCATTATTCGAGGACTTTACACTCTTCACCGCAAAAACAACAACACAGGCAGCCATTCCGAAAAGCAGTAAAACTCCGCCGACCGAACCGGTATTAAGTAATCCCGACAGATCGATTTTTCCGGAAATACCGGCAACAGCAAGAATGGCAAGCAGTATTCCCACAAGTCCTTCACCGGCAATTAACCCGGAGCAGAATAATACGCCACCCGTACCCTCTTCTTTCTTCGCCTGCTTTGCACGACGACTGATAACAAAGCGGATTAAACCGCCAATCATAATCGTAACACTCAGTTCAAGCGGCAGATACAGTCCGATGGCAACCGGAAGAACGGGAACGTGTAAAAACTCAACCGCAACCGCAATAAATGCACCGATTATAATTAACATCCACGGAAGATTTCCATTCATAACACCTTCCACAATCATCTTCATAAGCGAAGCCTGCGGTGCCGAAAGTTCCGGTGTTCCGAAGCCCCATGCCTTATCAAGCAAAAGTAAAACCGCACCGATGGTAAAGGCTGCAACAACCGTACCGATTAGCTCACCGATCTGCTGCTTCTTCGGTGTTGCACCTAAGATATAACCGGTCTTTAAATCCTGCGATGTATCGCCGGCCATCGCCGCAACAATACAGATGATGGAACCGATGGAAATCGCGCCGACCATGCCCGCAGAACCGGTTTTTCCGGTAAGTTTAAGAAGCGTGGTGGCGATTAAAAGTGTTGCGATTGTCATACCGGAAACCGGGTTGTTGCTGCTTCCGACAAGGCCGACCATTCTTGAAGATACGGTTCCGAAGAAGAATCCGAAAACAACCACTAAGATGGCACCTAAGAAGGATACCGGGATATCCGGAAGAAGCCACATGGCAAGCACAATCACGGCGGAACCGATGATGACGAAATACATATTTAAGTCTTTCTCTGTACGAAGTTTTCCGCCTTTATCCGAACCCTTCAGGCCTTTTAATGCTTCCACAAACGTCGATACAATTAACGGGAGTGTTTTAATTAAACTGATGATTCCTCCGGCTGCAACCATACCCGCACCGATATAACGGATATACAAACTCCAGATTGCGGAAGCACCGCTCTCGGCATAGATTGCCGAAATAGGTTCCGTACCGGGATAAAGAATTTTGTCTCCGCCGAAGAACACAATCGCCGGAATTAAAACAAACCAGCCTAAAATACCACCGGCAAACATATACGATGAAATCTTGATACCGCAGATATATCCGACACCGATTAATGCCGGATAAACCTCCGCCGAAAATTCCGTATACAGCGAATGGAAATGTGCGGTAACGACACCGGGAATGATTTTCAGTCCGTCTACGACGAATTTAAAAATCGCAGCAAGACCCATTCCCCAGAAAACCGTCTTGGCTTCGGAACCGCCTTCCTCACCGGCAAGCAGAACTTCCGCACATGCGGTACCTTCCGGATAAGGCAATACACC
>OMRN01000305.1 GCA_900313265.1 uncultured Lachnospiraceae bacterium
AATCGAACCCCAGCTCGACAGATGCCGGGGACTGAGTGAAAAATACCCCACCGTAAACACATCCTACGGGGAAGGGGAGATTGTAGATATTCTGGCGGAGGAGGGAATTTCATCGGCCGACGCGATGGTATCTTTAACCAGTACCGACGAAATCAACCTGTCCGTCAGCATGTATGCATGGTCCTTAAATGTTCCTTCGATTCTTACCCGAATCGATTCTCCGAAGCATTTAAATCTTCTGCATAAGGTTAATCTTGACATCACTCTGTCCCCTTCGGAAATTTCCGTCGACAAACTGGTGCGCTTTATTCATAACTGCGAAGCCGGAGATGCTCCAAACGGAATCGAGAAATACTACAGCATTGCCGACAATAAAGCGGAAGTCATCCAGTTTACCGCAGGAGATGATTTTGCAAGACCGGACGTCATGTTTAAAGAACCTTCTTTCAAACTCCGGAAAAATGTTCTGATCGCATCCATCATCCGGGACGGGGAACTGATTATTCCCGGCGGCAACAGCAGCATTCATACGGGCGATAAAGTCATCATCGTTTCCGACATGAAGAATCATATCGTGAATCTGAACGAAATATTTGCATAAAAAACGAAAACGGAAGTCGATCAAAAAAACGGGTGCCAATGAAAACGGGTGCCAGTCACTTTTCCAAAGTGGCTGGCACCCTAAATTAATACCCTGATTTACATCCCCCGGACATCACTCTTCATAGAATGATGTTTCTCCGTTTTCATCCACATTAAAGGTAACAAAATCCGTGAGATAATAATCATAATAAATATCCTCGATGTCGAAAGCATAAAGGTAATCCGCCGGCTCCAGAAGTCCGTATATAATCTCCGGTGTACCCTTAACCGTATACTCTCTTCCCTGATATTTACCTTCATCCTCATACGTTTCGCCGTTAATAAAGGTATAAAGGGGAACAATCACATCTCCGTCCTTTAATTTTACAATATCTCTGGAAGCGGCACCGTTTTCGTCAATTCCGTCCCACGCTCCCTCGATTGTAACATCTCCGCCGATATCATGACGGATACGGAGATTGGTTTCTTTTCCGTTTAACATAATGGGCGACGTATAAATCGTGCAGTTCTCATCATAATCCACAATATAAAGGGCAAGATTCTGTCCGTCGGGAAGTGACATCCAGTATCCGTCGAAACAGTCCTCAAAAACTCCGGTCTCCCAGTCCTCAACGATATCAAAAGTTTCTCCGAGTTCAAAATAATTGTTTCCGTCCTCGGTAATCTGATAAACGATGGCATATACCGCAGACGTATTATCCAGTCCTTCACTTGTCAGTGTAAAGGTATAAATTCCGTTCTCATTAATAGCCGGTTCGCTTTCAAAAGTAATGTATGGACTTGCTCCGGTTGTTTCAATCTGATCGGCATATTCATAGTGACTGCCGGAAGGTTCTTCGCTGACATAGTTTCCGGACTGCTCATCATATACATAATCACCGCCGGAATTCCAGGTGGAATTCTCATCAAAATAATAACTGTCATCATACGAATCGCCCACATTTGCCGCCCCGTGATTCTGGCGGTCGATAAAGGACATGTAATACGGACTGACGGCTACGGTTTCAAAAAAAGCAAGCTCCTTGGAACCTCCGACTTTCAGCGGATAATACATCGACAGACCGCCGGCATTTGCATGGTCGCTGCCCGCTACTTTATATGCAACTGCGTTATCAAGCGCTTTTTTAACCTCATCCGCTCCCGAAGAGTACCCGCTGCAGGCATCAACGATACCGGATAAATCCACCATATTGGTGTAACCTTCCTCATCATCGTTTCCTCCGAAATTCTCCGCGCCCTTAATCCCACGGATCATGCCGGAAAGAGAATCCGCATCATCTCCCGATTCGAACATCGATTTTGAAAAACGGTTAAATGCGATTAACAGATTATCCAGATTGCCAAGGTCCACTACGGAAAGCGTCGATTGGTCCCCCTGGTCAACGCTCTCGCATAATGCCAGGTAAGAATCACAGACCGCACGTCCGAGTTCTGCCCCGTCCGCATCCGGATTCTCCGCCAGAAAACTACCGATTGCGGTATAATCCCAGCCGCTTCCCGGTTCCAGTTCCTCGGAAGCATACATATAACGTGCATAATTGGCCAGAATATTGGCTGTCTCGACCGTACTCATTAAGCAGGCATCGAATCCGATAAATTCAAACGAATCGGTCATTTCATCAAAAACACTGTACAAAGCAGAGTCGATTTCAATTAAGGAAAGCGAGTCATCATCGAAGTTTTCATCATAGCATACACCCGTAATGCTGCCGCCGCCGTGATTCCAGAACACTAATCCCATATGCTCCGAAGGATATTCCGTAATTCCCCAGCGAAGGAAATCCGTCAGTGTGTTGCTGTTTCCCATGCTCGCATTTTCGACCGATCCGACTTCGGTAATCTCCCCGTTTTGAACCACAAAACGCTGCAGGACATCTGCCGATACGTAATCGTTCTGCCATTCACTTGCACCGCCGGTCTCTATAACAAAGCGGACATTATCGCTGGCGTCTGCCGAAAGCATTTCATTAATGTC
>OMRN01000173.1 GCA_900313265.1 uncultured Lachnospiraceae bacterium
AGCGGTGCGGAGATTTTGCTCTTGTCATTCGCCGTGGCAATCGGATAAACGCCGAATGTCGGAATCATGCATTCCATGTAGTTGTCGGTAAAACCGAGATTGTCAAGAAGTGTTAAGAGCACATCGGCCGGGTTTCCGTTTCCTTTTCCGGCATTCGCCTTATCAAGTTCGTTGATAATAAAGACCAGATTGGACTGCCCGGATAAAGAGAATGCCTCCATGATGATACCGGGTTTTGCATTCGCATAAACACGGGAGCTTCCGGTTAACTGCTCCGGATCGTTAATCGAGCTCATATCAAGTGTTGTCCACGGAAGTTTTAAAATTCTCGCAACCGCATAGGCAACCTGTGATTTACCGGTTCCTGCGGGCCCCGCGATTAAAAGGCCGTATGCGGGCAGCGTATGCGTACGGTTAATCTGAATCACCGTTTCGATAATTCTCTGCTTTACACTCTCCATCCCGTAGAGTTCCTCATCCAGAATTTTTCTGGCCTCTACCGGGTCAATCGGAGCAAAATAACTGCTCTTCCACTGAATATTTAACATAAGGGAAAGCGCTCTTTGCGCGTGTCTTCTCTCTTCCGGAGATACTTCATGGGATCTTGCCACCGCAAGATTTCGTCTGGCCCAGAGACGAATGTTTTCGGGAAGCGTATCCCCCGCACAGCTTAAGAAATCCGTAATGCTCTGCACGCTGGTTACCTTCATGTCATCGCCGGTTTCCTCGATATCGTCTTCGTCTTCCTCCCTCGGAGCGGGCGGTTCGCTTTGAAGAAGCCGGCCAATCATAAACTGCAAGAATCCGTCCTCGCTCGAAAGCTTCGTTCCGCCGCCGAACGCCTGCTCACGGATTTTATATACCGCATAGCCTTCTTCGGTATTTTTCCCGGAAAGACGTACCTTAATCCTGTTTTCACCCAGCCATTTAAGAAGATGAACAAAGCGCGAATCAATACGTAAAATATCCGCACTTTTAACGCCGTCTTCTTCCTCGAATTCAAAACTGGTTCTCTTATTCGGATTGGTAAAGAATCCGGTGGAATGGTGCTTCCATTCTTTCTCGGAATGGTCAAGTACCATCAGCGGATGGTCCGCATCCGGCATCTCATTGCGGCTTTCAAAAGTCACATAGGTGCACACCGCATCTTCTTTGCTTACAGGTTCATTCTTAAAATCAAATACCGGCATTTTTTCTTCCTTCCTTTTTCCAAAGCCTTATCGTATCAATTCAGGGATACTTCGTTATTCTCCCGCTCTTCTTTCAGTTTCTTCACTCTCTCCTTCTCCCAGTCAAGTTCCATAAGCCTTGAAACCACGCTGTCCATATGAACGAGGAGTTCTTTTCCGTTCATGTCTGTAACGACATCCATAATCTCGCCTTTGCGGTTGATAAAGATAACGGCGGGAAGCGTATCAATGTTTAACCCGTCCAGAATTTTCTTTGTTTTATCATCCATCACATACTGCGGATAATTCACATGACCGTTTTCGGCGATGGCTTTTGCCGCATCCAGCCGTTTTCCCGATAAGACACCGTTCTCATCGTAGATATCCCCGCATACGCCGGCAACATAAGAATAAATCTCATCGTCCCGGTGTTCGCATTCTTCGGCAAACATGTTCATTTCGCTGATGTAGCGGATGCAGTCTCCGGAATCCGAGTTCCAGATTTCCAGAATCGTAAAATCATACTCTTCCATCAGTGCAAAATTCAAAACCGGGTCTTTATCATCAAAAGGCTCCATGGAAATCTCTTTCAGGGCGCCTTCATCCGCTTCCGGTTTGCTTTCCGCTTCGCTTCTGCCGAATCTCATATAACCGATATACACGCCAAAAAGCACCAGCAGCAGAGCCGCGGCAACAATTCCGACGATTTTTACGATTTTTTTGCCCACGTCAGTTAACTGCAAAGATCTTTTATAACCTCCCCGGCCATAATATATCCCATTACCGGCGGAACAAACGATACGGAACCCGGTGTGGCACGCATTTTCCCGCCGTCTTCTTTGGATATTTCTTCAATGGGTTTGATCGGTTCTTCTTTGGAATAAACGACTTTCAGTTTCTTTATATCACGTTTTTTCAGTTCATGGCGCATGACTTTTGCGAGGGGGCAGACACTCGTTTTATAAATATCCGCCACTTCAAAGGCCGAAGGATCCAGCTTATTCCCGGCTCCCATCGCGCTGATTACAGGCACTCCCGCCGATGTGGCGCTGACAATCAGTTCTATTTTTGCACTGACCGTATCCACGGCATCCACCACATAATCATAGGCTTTAAAATCAAAGTCGTTCTTATTCTCCGGCAGGAAGAAGGTATCATAAATCCGGACTACACACGTAGGTGAAATACTCCGAATCCGTTCTTCCATCGCCTTCGTTTTCTTCATCCCTATTGTATCATATGTGGCAATAATCTGTCGGTTAATATTGCTTTCGCTTACCGTGTCGAAATCGATTAAATCCAGCTGTCCGATTCCGGCACGTGCGAGTGCTTCCGCACAGCTTCCTCCCACACCTCCGAGGCCGAAAACCGCCACACGCGAAGAAAAGAGGCGCTCCATGGCCTCTTTCCCTAAAAGTATTTCACTTCTCTTATGCTGATTATTCACGCCTTAATTCTCCGTATCGGCAATCATATCCACCAGGCACCATTTGCCGTCGTAGCGGACAAACAGATACGTGCTGTGTGTACTGTCCACGATATCCTCTCCGGTTCTTGTCAAGTGCATCGGTTTATCGAAGCAGATATGGCAGGAGAAGCAGTCCGGCGTATACTGGATAAACTGGTCCACCGTCACATTTTCAAACGGCGGATTTTTAAGCGTATGCGCGGAAGTAAACGTAATATCGATTCCGCCGGCCCATCCTTTGGCCAGTCCGTCATAGAACGAATCCGGAATCAGGAAATCCCTGACGGTTGCAAGACCGTAACTTCCGCCCGACAAATCCGCTGTATTGAATAAGCTCCATGTTTCGGCGATATTAAGCGCCGTATCCTTTAAGTCCTGCGGCATCTCCCCTTCGGTTCCGAATACCGCTGCATAGTTGTTTCCGTCCTTCGTAACCAAAACTTCCTGATTCTCGGGATTGGTCACAACAACCGTCGGTTCTGACGAAAGGGAAGGGATTTTATACTGTACCATACTGGGAATGGAAACATATTCGGAAGCATTCTCAAAAAGCTTGATGCTGCCTTCTTCGCCCGTCAGGTAAGAAGAATCCACACTGACTCCGTTTACGCTGACCGCATATCCTTCCGGTGCGGTAATGTAATAATCCGTCGTATTCGTTTCCGACGTTAAATCGGCGCTTTTCACTTCCCAGTCCATGATGGTTAAAATACCGAGAATAACGCTCGGATTCACGGCCGTAAGAGTTACTTTGGCAACCGTATCTCCGTCCGCTTTAATATCATAGACCGGTTCTTCGGTATTATAGCTCATCGGATCTTTCTCGCAGGTTATCGTTTTGCCCTGTGTCAGGGAAAGAAGCGTTGATAATTTGACATCTTCGGATTCGAATTTATTACCCGCTTCGGAGACAAATCCTTCCGGTAACTGACCGGCCGCAATTGCCGCGTTAAAATCGTCCATGTATTTTTCAATAGCATACGAAGACTGCGATTTCTCGTATTTTTTCAAGGAACGGTCCACGTAGCCTAAGAATATCGCACTGATAATCAAAAGGATGATTAAATATGCGCCAAGACCGCAGATGATATAAAACCGGGGTTTGGCTTTCATTTTCTTTTTCTTCGATCCGGAACGCGAACGGCTGCTTCTTTCGTCGTAATCGCTTCTGATCCTTCTTTCCGGATCCGGTCTTCGGGATGCCCCGGATGATCTTGAAGAATCCGGTCGTCTCTGTGAAGAAGAACGGCTGCCGGATGACGGACGTCTGCCGTCGGAAGGTCTGCTTCCCGATGAACTCCGGCCGGAGGAAGAACGCCTTACCGAATCGCTGCGGCTTTCGCCTCCCGTTCTTCGTCCCGAAGCCGACTCCGAGCGGGAACGGCCCTCGCCGGACGGCCTTCTTCTTTCATAGCCGTAATCATCCAAATCTCTTGATTTTCTGCGTACCTCACCCGAATGTTCCGGACTTCTGCGTCTTTCGCCGCTTCTGCTGCCGGAGGAGGATCGTCTGCGCTCATCGTAATCTCTGTCCGAGCCCATTTTAGTTACCTCCTTTCGGTTTTACCGCGAAAGCATCCGGAAGTTTCCAGGATGAATTCTGATAATAGAATGTAACGGAAGTCATTTCATACTCACCGTTATAAACCATGGAAGAAGAACTTCCACCGTCTAAGTTTGCGGCATTCACCGCATCATAATCCTGCATGATGGCAATTAAATCCGAGGCTGTGGCTCCCAGATGGCCCGCAGTACCGCGGCCGTCCGTAACAAGAAGAAGAATTGCTCCGTCTTTGCGCTGTCCGATTACGGTTCTCGGATTGGCGCCGCTTCCCTGACCGCCAAGCTGTCTCGGTTCGCCGTTTATGATAAGCGGAACGAAATGATTATTGGAGTCGGAAGCTTCATCCTGAAATGCCACCGCATCACGGATGCCTTTTTCCGCAACATAATCTTCGAACTGCTTGCTGTTCATTCCCGTAATTTCATCCACAATCAGAATATTGTCGTTATTCAGTCCGATTACATAAAGACCTGCCAGACCTCCCGGGCTGTTATAGGTAATCTGTCCTTCCTGCACAACCACGCCCATGGGCTGACCGCCCGCATTTCCGGTTGAAACGTAAAGACCGCCGTTTACACCGGCAACACCGCCGGCTCCTTCCACTACGTCAAGCAGTTCTTTTCCGTACTGACTCCACGGATAGGTACTGGCAACACAAACCTGTGAGGGATCCTTGATGATTAGCATTTTTGCAAAAAACGAACGTCCGGAAATTTCCTCGATACGAATTCCGTTTTCATCAAAAACCTCACCGGTATCTTTCACATCTTCCGGGTTCTCCGTGGCTTCCACGGTGATTAGCGAAGCATCCTGCTTCACTTCCATTTTCTGCATGGCATTCGCTTCCACGATTTCCTGAATCTCTTCATCGGAAGCGACCATATGGGCAACGAATTTAAGCTGTCCGCTCTCCATTAAAGTCGAAATAAGAAGCGTCTTTGTGGACTCGTTCGCTACCATTTTATGAAGCATCAGTCCGATTGTTCCGACAAGTACAAGCACCGTCATCAAAACGGCAATCAGTACCACAATTGCCACGGAACCGATTTTCTTCAGTATCACGGCAGTAGCCGATTGTTTTCTTTTTTTCTTTCTGTTTGCAGCCAAGGCTTCCTCCAATTATTATTCATTTCCCAAATCACAATTTATAATTATAACATAAAATACATCATTTGCCAAATCCCGAATGATTTATCCCCATATCTTGTGATATTCTTTCCTTTTTGACCCTCCCAAAATGATGCGGTATCTTTTCTCTTTTTACCGTCACCATATGCTGTGATCTTCTTTGCTGAATTCTTCCTGTTTTTTCTTAATCTGCTCTTCAAAAAGCTTTCTGGCGAGTTCTTCTCTTTCCAACCGTTCCTGGATTTCTTTTAACTCCTTCTGATTTAAGTAGCGGATAAAGGCGCGGAAACCGAATACAATTGCTGCTGCCAAAAGGATAAAAAAGGCATACATGAAAAGATGGTACGGCGGAATCAGATTATAATTCTGTCTTGCCGTAAGACCGGTCGGCTCAAGAGAACTTGTCGCCGTTGCTCCGGTATAGGCATGCCCGACCCAGTCCTCATCACATTTTAAGAAATACTCGTACGAGGGATTCCTTCCTCCGACATCGTCCCATGTCACGTCAATGTTATACCATTCCCCGTCGATTTCGACCATGTTCCAGACATGATTCTGGCCAAACACGCACACAGACGGAATGTTCAGTTCTTTCATGATTTCGTTAAAGCTGTAGGCATAGCCGTTACAAGCGGAATTCCGCAGATACAGACAGGCAAACGCACCGCCCTTGATATACGAATACTTGTTTAATAAAACCAGATAGTCATGCACCGCCTTGACCTTTTCATAGTCCGTTTTCAGTTCCTTATTCAAATGGCGGGCAATCTGTTTTGCCCGGATTTTTGAAAGAACTGATGCGATTTTTGACGGCTTGCTCAGTTTAAATTTCACTTCATACATTCCATAGGCATCAGGTCCTTTGTAAATATACTGGTAGTGATGCAGTTCTCCGCCGATATAGGCATCGTTTTCAAGTACTCTCGGAAACAGGTCGTTCATGACCGATTCCGACGGGCAGACGCTGCTTTTTAACTTGACAACACGCTTGTTGTCAAGAACCGCTGCCGTCATGGCACTTAGCATCTCCTCGTCGGAAGCCATTACGGTATTAATCGTCCTCCGGTGGCTGAT
>OMRN01000092.1 GCA_900313265.1 uncultured Lachnospiraceae bacterium
CGGTGCTTCATCTTTATGGCCGGCATAATATCCGACATTACGGAAATGATCGTTTATCGCTTCTGCGGAATAGATAAACTCGATTTCCTCAATCGGTTCATCGTTTAACTCTTCGGCACTGAACTCTTCCGCTTTGATTTCTTCCACTTTGATTTCTTCCGCTTTGGTTTCTTCGGAGATGACTGCTTCAACAGGGACTACATTCTCTGTGCTTTCAGCAAATGCCTCCTCCGGAAAGACTTCCTCTTCCGGAATGGGACGGATATATAAATCGATTCCCGAAAGAAACGGAAAAGATTCCGTACTCTCATCCATTGGATTATTCAGTTCGTTTTTATTTTCTTCACTCATCTTTCCTGCCTCTTTTTACAGGACATACTACACCCTTTATAACAGACATTCTCCATTATACCGAAAAAGACAATTTCTTCACAATATGGTATTTGTCCAAATTTCACTTTCATTTTGTGATTCTTTTGTGAATAGTGTAGTAAAATCGGGCATTTTATGGTAATATTTACCATGTATATATATACAAAAGCCGGATCTGTTATATACCGGCAGTCTTTATTTTACTTTAAACAATACCGATTCCGATTTTTATCATAAACATAAAAGGAGAATCCCTCATGTCCGAAGAATTATCATACCCTACCCGGATATCCACAGCCAGAAATACCATCAAGCTGGCCATCCACGGAAAAGACGACGTTATTGATATGGTGCTTTGTGCGATTTTTGCCGGCGGTCATATCCTTCTCGAGGATATTCCCGGTGTCGGAAAAACCACACTGGTTACCGCTCTCGCCAAAGTCTTAAGTTTAAATTACCGCCGTGTTCAGTTTACACCCGATGTTCTGCCGAGCGATATTCTCGGCTTCACCATGTATGATAAAAATACCGGCGAATTTTCCTTCCGGGAAGGTGCTGTTTATACCAATCTCTTTTTAGCGGATGAAATCAACCGTACATCACCGAAAACACAGTCCGCGCTTCTGGAAGTCATGGAGGAGGGACGTGCCACGGTGGACGGCGTTACCAGAGAACTGTCAAAACCTTTCATGGTAATCGCAACCCAGAACCCGATCGGTGCCTCCGGTACCCAGAAACTTCCCGAATCGCAGTTAGACCGTTTTATGGTTCGTCTTTCCATGGGTTATCCCGGACATAAAAGCGCCGTCGATATTTTAAAAGGCGATTCCCACGAAATTATCCGTGAAATGAATCCTGTCATCGATCAGGACACCATTCTGGAAATGCAGAGGGTCGTTTCGGAAATGTATGTCAGCGAAGCATTATACGACTATGCGGTTTCGTTAACCGAAGCAACCCGTAACGAAGATGTATTCACTCTCGGATTAAGTCCCAGAGGAAGTATTTCCCTGTTAAAAATGGCCAAGGCGCACGCTTTCCTCTCCGGCCGGACCTTTGTCACTCCGGAGGATTTCCGCGAGGTATTCCTTCCCATTGCCGGTCACAGAGTGCTGCTTTCCACCAAAGCGAAAGCCACGGGGCAGACGGTAAATACCGCACTTTTAAATGCCTTTGCAACCGTCCCCATGCCCAGAATCGATTAATTTAAAATGAATAAAATCATTAAAGTACACATATTTTCCATGATTGCCTATGCTTTGGGCTTTGTATTTCTGCTTGTTCTGTTTCTGCTGATGGAACAGCCGTTTTTGCTTGCCTTTCTGGTTCTTTATTTTGCCGTGGCCTGTATTTTGCTTCCGCTTTTTTTCCTGTCGTACCGGAAACTGTCCTTTCAGGCTTACAGCCGGGTAAGCAGCGTGGATAAGGGAAATGACATCCCTTTTGCTTTCTCTTTTATCAATCCGTCATTCTCTCCCTTTTTCCTTTGCCGGGTTCGTTTTACTCTTAAAAATCTGTATCTGGACAATTCCAACGAGCACGATATCGCCGTGCATGTTCTGCCGAAACAGACACAGACAATCACCGTTCCGGTGGAAACATCCCATATCGGAATCGTAAAAGCGGAAATTCAAAGTGTTTCCGCTACGGATCTTCTTCATTTTTTCACGATGACACTTCCCTACACACCGGTTGTGGAAGTCCCGGTTTTTCCGGAGATTACTCCGAACGAGGATTTGCCCGAAACTCCTTCGGCAGACGGAATCGATGAATACACCGAATCCGATGCCAAAGGCAATATTTCCTCCGACATCCGGGAAATCCGTCAGTATCAGCCGGGGGACCGTCTTCAGCGGATTCACTGGAAGCTCTCCGCAAAGCTCGATGATTTATTTGTCAAAGAGATGGCACACACTTCCATCCTCTCGTTAGTCCTTCTTCCCGAACTGACGAAGGAAGAAATCGAGCCGACCGTTTCGAATCTTTTGGGATGTATCAAGACTCTTCAGGATCGTGAGGAACGCTTTGAAGTCGGACTTTTTAACGCTGCCGCCGTGGATTTTTCCTTTCTGACCATGGTGGACGAATCCGCCGTAATCGAAGCGCTGATCCGGTTATACTACCTTCCGTTATATGAAGAAAAAGAAACCGCCCTGGATGCATTTACGACATCGGGCATCAAAAAAGCCACGGTAATCTCCATCTGCGGCGACGACATAAAAATTATTCCCGCAGAGTTATGATGTAGAGGACAACGAATGTTTCATTTTATCGAAGATATCTTTCGAAAAAAAGAACTGGATAAAAACGGTTTATATGTGGGCGAAATAACCGAAGGAACGAATCGTCACCGGGCGCTGATATGCTTAATCCGCGGCTTTGTGATTTTTCTCGGTACGTTCGGCACGCTCATCGGACTGCTTCAGGCTTTCAATCTTCCGTATAATGCGCCGATTGTAACTGTGGCGTTTTTCATCACGTCCATGTACATGTCCTTCCTTTACTACAACAAATTCTTCTTCTATGCGGGATATTTCGCACTTCTCGGAGGATTCACATTCGGGCTGGTGTACTTCTACATGTATGCAAACTCCGGTTACCAGGCCATCATAAACGAAATCTATTCCGCGTATTCGGACTACTTAAAACTTCTCTCCGTCCGTGAAGGACAGGAGTTTATCGAGCAGCGTCAGATTACCGTTACCGTCGCGATTATTTTCGTCGGAATCTTCCTTGCCATGATGCTGAACGTGACCATTTCCGGTTACATGAATATCGTGGAAACCGTTTTGGTCACGCTGCCGTTTTTCGAGGTTGCCTTCTTTATCGGCAAAAAGCCGCCGATTATCTGTCTTTGCATGGTTCTTTCGATGTATATTTTTGTGGGAATCCTGCAGGCAAGCCGGTCGCAGCGAATGCAGGTAAAAGGAAAATACACGCATGAATTCCTGCGTTTCTCACGGAAAAATCATAAATATTACGCCTATCAGGGAAATGCCTTCGGAAACCTTTTAACCATCGCCTTTTCCATGCTTCTTGCCCTGCTAATCGGCCTTATCGCACTGCCCGGCTACCGTACGGATGCGACTTACATCCGCCACAATCCCGTTAGGACCAAGGCGGAAGAATATGTGAAAATCTATCTCCAGACCGGTTTTACCGGACTTTTTGACCGCTATTCCTCGACCGGCGGTTTAAATTCCGGACATCTCGGCGGCGTCGGTGAAGTCCGTCCGGATTTCGAAACCGATCTTTCCGTATCCTTCGCGCCCTACACATTTTCCACGGTCTATTTAAAATCCTTTACCGGAAGTGTTTACCGCCAGAACCAGTGGTTTGACCTAACCTATGAAATCCCGACTGACGAAGACATCGCAAACGGCAATTATCCGCTTTATACACCGCTTCTTAAATCATACGATATTAAAAACTACGACAAGGATTATCTGCCGGAAATCAACGCGACCGCCAGAATGAATGTCGTCAATATCGATGCCGATCCGTATTATTCCTACCTGCCGTATTTTACGGACTTTACGAAATATAACGGCTTTGCGAAAAGTCCGGACGGTTCGAGAGACCCCGAAAACGGAACCGACATTACCTACAGCCCGAATATTCTTTTAAAATACGATGTTCCGGATTCTTATGAAGGATTCAAAGACGAAGGATATGAATACTATGTAAAGGAAAGCTGCACGGAAGTTCCGATTGAAATCCGCGGCAATCTTCGAAACTACATCCGTGAAAACAACTTCTTCGACTCGGGAGTAACCGGTTTTACCGAGGAAGAAAATGTTTCGCATTTTAAGGACGTCAACGATTACCGCCTGTCCATGGCCAGAAAAATCTATGCCCATTACGTGCAGAATTTCGAATATACCATGGCTCCCGGCACCACTCCTTTAAACCGTGATTATACCGAATACTTCTTAACCACCCAGCGAAGAGGTTTCTGTGCGCACTTCGCTTCCGCCGGTGTCATGCTTCTTCGTTCCATGGGCATCCCCGCCAGATATGCGGAAGGTTACTGCATCCCCACATCACTGATTGCGGAAAATGCAATTGCGCTTGATGAGAATTATGAGGACTGGTATGAAGGAGATTCCCTTCTTACCGAAGAAGGTGTCATCAATGTGGAAGTAAACGATTCCTATGCCCATGCCTGGATTGAAATCTATATGGACGGATACGGTTTTGTTCCGTTTGAAATGACCATTCCTTCCTCGGATGAGGAAGAATTCGACGCCAGCGGTTTTTCCGATTTGTTCTCCGGTGTATTCGGAAATATCCGGTTTAATATTGCCGAACTTCCGGATGCAAATGCACCGATTGCAAACAATGCCTTTTCAAACCGTTTCTCCGGCCTTCTTAATATGAATGTGGACTTCAACCGCTTTATTTTACCGTTCCTGATCATGATTGGCGTTGTTTTGCTCGGGCTCGGAATTTTCCTTGGAACCAGAGCCATCCGGAAATCAAGAAATCTAAAGCATTTATATAATACCGGTCAGTATAGAAAACTTGCCTACATTCGCTATACGGCATTCACCGACTTCCTGTCGAAGAAACCGGCCATAAAAACCGCAAATGCCAATCCGCTGCCGGAAGACGTTCATACCCAGTTAAACCGTCTGCTGCCGGGCCGTGAAAATGCTCCTTCGAAAGAAGAAATTGACAAACTCTTTGATTACATCGAACGGACGCTTTATTCCGACAATCCGGGTTCAAAGGAAGAATACGATTTCTTTGAATCCACTCTGGACCGGATTTATAAATGTCTGAAACATCTGAAATAATAAGTAAACGGGTGACACAAAACGGGTGCCTGGCACTTTTGTTCCAAAAGTGCCAGGCACCCGTTATAACTGTCAACTTATTATTTATCCTGTCATCCTCTGAAGTATTTCACACCGGCTTCAAAAATCTTCAAATCCTGTTCTCCGTAAATATTAACGGCTACGCCATCGCCGCGACGCTCGGCATGTGCCATTTTTCCAAGTACTCTTCCGTCCGGAGATGTGATGCCTTCAATAGCTGCAAATGAACCGTTAATATTCCACTCTTCATCCATTGAAATATTCCCGTTAATATCCGCATATCTCGTCGCAACCTGTCCGTTTTCGAACAGTTTGTCAATCCATTCTTTCGGGGCAACAAAACGTCCCTCTCCGTGAGATGCGGGCGATGTATAGGTTTTTCCGACCTCGGCAAGCGCAAGCCACGGCGACAGATTGGAAACCACCTTGGTATAAGCCATCTTGGAAATATGACGGTTGATGGTATTGAAGGTCAGCGTCGGGGAATCCTCCTTCTGTCCGACAATCTCGCCGTAAGGAACGAGTCCTAATTTAATCAGCGCCTGGAATCCGTTGCAGATTCCCAGTGCCAGACCGTCACGCTCATTTAATAGTTTCATAACCGCTTCTTTTAAAATCTCGTTCTGGAATGCGGTTGCAAAAAACTTTGCACTGCCGTCCGGCTCATCACCTGCGGAGAATCCGCCGGGGAACATGATAATCTGTGCTTTGCCGATTTCGGTCGCATATTCCTTTACGGACTCGGCAATATCATTCGCCGTAAGATTACGGAATACTTTGGTCGTTACGGTAGCACCCGCACGCTCAAATGCTTTCGCGGAATCATACTCGCAGTTTGTTCCGGGGAATACCGGAATAAATACATGAGGTTTTGCCACTTTGTTCTTGCATACATAAACCGAACCGTTTGTATAAAGTTTGTCATCGAGTGCGGTTAAATCCTCTGTCGATCTTGACGGGAATACTCTCTCGAGTTTCCCTTTGTAGCCTTCAAGAAGATCTTTTCCGGAAACCGTAACATCCTTGTAGGAGAACGCATCTTTCGTCACATGACCGACTAACGTAAACGGAATTTCCATATCCAAAAGTGCATCGGACGATACTTCGAGAATCAAATCACCCATGCGGTTACGGAATAAATCTTCGGACGAAAGAGATTCGTCAAACAGTACGCCGAGCCCGTTTCCGAAAGCCATCTTCGCAACTGCCGGAACAATTCCGTAACAGTCGAGTGCATACGCGGAAATCACTTTGTGTTCCGCATTCATTTTCGAAACGGCATCGTAAAGATTCATGACCTTGTCAAAATCCGGAATTTCGTCGGCATCCTTCGGAATCGAAACAAGTACCAGGAAATCTCCGGCTTTCTTAAGTTCCGGTGTAATGACATCCGACACTTTTGCCACATCTACCGCAAAGGAACAAAGTGTCGGCGGAACATCGATATCCTGGAAGGTACCGGACATGCTGTCCTTACCTCCGATGGAGGGAAGTCCGAATGCCATCTGTGCACGATATGCTCCGAGAAGTGCCGCAAACGGCTGTGACCATCTTTCCGGATCGGAAGTCATTCTTCGGAAGTATTCCTGGAAAGTAAAGCGGACTTTCTTATAATCTCCGCCTGCTGCCACGATTTTGGACAGGGAGGATATTACCGCATAGATGGAACCGTGATACGGGCTCCAGGAAGACAGATACGGATCGAATCCGTAACTCATCATCGTAACGGCATCACACTTTCCGTCCTGAACGGGAACTTTTGCAATCATGGTCTGTGTCTCGGTTAACTGGTATTTACCGCCGTAAGGCATCAGTACCGATCCCGCTCCGATGGAGGAGTCAAACATTTCCACAAGGCCTTTCTGGGAGCAGGTATTTAAATCCTGGACGGATGCAAGGAATGCACCTTCCACATCACCTTTGTCAAGCAAGGCCTTCACTTCGGGAATGGCGATTTTCTTAAAATAGTCCTCGGATTTCTTCGGAGAATCCACATAAACATCGGTCTCCTGATGCGCACCGTTTGTATTTAAGAATGCTCTGGAAATATTAACGATTTCTTTTCCTCTCCAGCAAAGAACCAGTCTGGGTTCTGCTGTAACGACCGCCACTTCCACAGCCTCTAAGTTCTCTTCTGCCGCATATTTCATGAATTCGGCCACATCCTTCGGATCGATGACAACCGCCATTCTCTCCTGGGATTCGGAAATGGCAAGTTCGGTTCCGTCAAGACCTTCATATTTCTTGGGAACCTTATCGAGATCAACCTTAAGTCCGTCTGCGAGCTCACCGATGGCAACCGAAACACCGCCGGCACCGAAGTCGTTACATTTCTTAATCAGACGGCTGACTTCGCCGCGACGGAATAATCTCTGGATTTTTCTCTCCGTGGGCGGATTTCCTTTCTGAACTTCCGCGCCGCAGGTCTCAATCGAAGAAACCGTATGTACCTTTGAAGATCCGGTTGCACCGCCGCATCCGTCGCGTCCGGTACGTCCGCCGAGCAGAATAATCACATCACCCGGATCGGAGGTCAGTCTCTTTACATCACGGCGGGGAGCCGCACCCATAACGGCACCGATTTCCATTCTCTTTGCCACATAATCCGGATGGTAGATTTCTTTTACAAGACCGGTTGCAAGACCGATCTGGTTTCCGTAGGAAGAATATCCCCTTGCCGCACCGCGGACCAGTTTCTTCTGGGAAAGTTTTCCCTTTAAGGTTTCCGAATTCGGAACCGTGGGATCTGCCGCACCGGTTACACGCATTGCCTGATATACATAGGTTCTTCCGGAAAGCGGATCGCGGATTGCGCCGCCGAGGCAGGTCGCCGCGCCACCGAAAGGCTCGATTTCGGTCGGATGGTTGTGGGTTTCATTTTTGAAATTGATTAACCATTCCTCGCTTACGGGTCCCTTACCGTCGCCGTAATCCACATCAATCGGCACCACAATGGAGCAGGCATTGATTTCATCGGATTTCTCCATATCTTCGAGCTTTCCTTCCGCTTTCAGCTTTCTCATCGCAACAAGCGCAAGGTCCATCAGGCAGACGAATTTATCGCTTCTGCCCGCGAAAAGCTCTTCCCTGGTTTTTATATAATCTTCGTACGTTCCCTTCAAAACGGCGGTATAATCGCCCTCTTCAAACTCTACGTTCTTCAGTTCCGTGGAAAAAGTGGTATGACGGCAGTGATCGGACCAGTAGGTATCGAGAACCTTGATTTCGGTTACCGACGGGTCTCTTTTCTCTTCCGTGCGGAAATGTTCACGGATAAAATCGAAATCACGATAGGTCATCGCCAGGCCGAGGCTGTCATAAAGCGCTTTAAAATCCTCATCGCTCATCGTGGTGAATCCCTCAAAAATTCCCACATCCGGCGCATTCGGGAAAATGCTTACCAGTGTCTCAGGCTTAGTCAGATCGGTTTCTTTCGAATCCACCGGGTTAATGCAGTATGCTTTAATCTGGGCAAATTCCTCATCCGTAATATTACCGGAAATCACATAGGTAATCGCCGTCTTAATGATGGGATTTTCATCCTCTTTTAAGAACTGGACACACTGCATGGCGGAATCGGCTCTCTGATCGTACTGTCCGGGCAGATATTCCACCCCGAATACGCGGCATCCCTCGATTCCGGGAATGCTTTCCCTGTAAAGAATATCAACAGGCGGTTCGCTGAACACCGTTTTGCATGCTTTTTCAAAAATCTCATCGGA
>OMRN01000050.1 GCA_900313265.1 uncultured Lachnospiraceae bacterium
CCAAGCGTCTTTTCCAATTCGTCCGTACTTTTTCTTTTTTCTTTCATTTTGCTCTCCTGTTGGTTATACTTATAATATGATGCGTAAGCATGTCAGAACGTGTTTTTACGATACCTCGGAGTAATCCTTATGGATATCGGAATCCTGATTGTAATGATTATCATCGCTACACTGGCAGTCTTTTTTACAGGGGCGGGCCGATCTTAACCGAAAATTAGTATAGCACAATTCAAAATACACCGTTGCCACCGCAAAGGTGGCAATACGAGGAAGAAAAATGAAAAGAAATTACCGACTGACCGTTTCATACGACGGCACACGTTATTTCGGCTGGGAGCATCAGCCGAATACGGATATGACCATTCAGGGAAAAATCGAAACCGTGCTCTCCCGGTTAGAAAACCGCGAGGTGGAAGTCCTCGGTGCGGGACGAACCGATGCCGGCGTTCATGCCAAAGCCATGATTGCAAACTGCTTTTTGGAGACCGCTCTTTCCGCATCGGAAATCAAAGAATACTTAAACAAATATCTGCCGGAAGACATCGCGGTAACGGACGTCGCCGAGGCCGGCGAGCGCTTCCATTCGCGCTATAACGCCATCGGAAAAACATATCGCTATACGTGCTACATTGGAAACAGCAAACCGGTTTTCGACCGCAAATACGTATACGCGCTTGACGGACGTCCCAATATCGACCGCATGAAATCCGCCGCCGCATATTTAATCGGCGAACACGATTTCAAGGCATTTTGCAGCAATCCGAAAATGAAGAAATCCACCGTCCGGTGTGTCGATAAAATCGACATCCTCGCCGACGGGGACTATTTAATTTTTACCTTTCACGGAAGCGGATTCTTACAGCACATGGTCCGGATTTTAACCGGCACTCTTTTGGAAGTCGGCTTCGGACAAAGAACGCCCGAGAACATGCTGGAACTTTTGGAAGAAAAAGACCGCACCAAAGCCGGAGCCACCGCTCCCGCGTGCGGACTTTGCCTGATGCAGGTGGATTATCATTAATCACGAAATCCCTGAATACAATCAATTTATGCCGGAGTAAGACCGGAAAACAAATGAAAACAATCGCTATTATTAAAACCGATTTCCCGGAAAAATTCGGAATCCCCAGACAGAGCGGACGAATCGATGCACTGAAAGGGACCGTGATTTTTATGCCGGAATATAAAAGCCCCGATGCCGTTAAAGGCCTCGAGGGCTTCAGTCATATCTGGCTTTTATGGAAATTCGATGTTCCCCCAAAGGAAAACTTTCAGGCTACCGTCCGCCCTCCGCGACTCGGCGGAAACACACCGATGGGCGTTTTTGCGACGCGCTCACCGTTCCGTCCGAACCCG
This sequence comes from uncultured Lachnospiraceae bacterium, assembly GCA_900313265.1. Lineage (GTDB taxonomy): Bacteria > Bacillota > Clostridia > Lachnospirales > Lachnospiraceae > UBA3766. The sequence continues at coordinate 1,357 of OMRN01000050.1, forward strand.
ATCGGCCTCTCCTGCGTGAAACTCGAAAAAATCGAAATCACCAAAGACGGACCTGTTCTTCATGTAAGCGGCGTCGATATGAAGAACGATACCGAAATTCTCGATATCAAACCATACATTCCGTACACGGACTGCCGCGAAGACGCCATCGGCGGCTTCGCCGATCCCCTGCGGGATTATCATTTAGACGTTTCCTTCCCCGATAATCTGCTTTCGAAGATTCCTCCGGAAAAACGCGAAGCTCTCTTAGCCGTCCTTGCCGACGATCCCCGTCCTTCCTATCAGGACGACCCCGACCGCCTCTACGGCGTTTCCTTCGCCGGCTTTGACATCCGTTTCACCGTTTCCGGCACCACCCTCACCGTCCGCGAAGTCAACTAACGCCCCTTGGGTGCCTGTCACTTTTGGCCCCCGGGTGCCTGTCACCTGCAACACGAAATCCAACAAAAAACATTAGGTTCGGTCCTTTCGAACCTTATGTACCGCTACGAGCGAGAACGGAGCGGGAGCGTCCAAGCGAGGATCGTTCAATCCACCGGGCGTCCTCTTTGCACTATGATTCATCCCCGTGGTTCGAAACTTACGGCACCCCGGGAGGTGGTCCTCCGAGGCCCTGCGGCGGTGGTCCGCCCATGAATCCGGGCGGCGGTCCGCCGGGACCGGCCGGGTTTTCGCCTCCGTCCTGCTTCTGGCGGATGACCTCAATCTCCGGTACGGTATCTCCCAAATCCTGCTTGTCCGGACGGATTCCCAAAGGAATTCCGGCATCCGATGTAACCTTTATAGAGAGACCGGCACTTCTTACAATCAGTTCCCCGCCCATGTCAATGCTTCCGATTCCGATGACACGTTCGCCGGAACCGACTAAATCAACTTTGGAGTGCTCGATATAAGTACGGATATGTCCGGCCGGTGAACCGATCATCATAACACGCGGTGCATTCATTTCAAGAGAAATTCTCGCGGCAACGATTTCCACACTTCCTTCGCAGTTCGTCGTGGAACCGATACCGGTTGTACTCTTGCCGTCCGCATTGATTTCCACAAAACTGTTGGCAATACGTACTTTGGAATTTCCGGTAATACTTCCGATTCCGAGTCCGTTTACCACACGATACCGGATATCGGTATGATTTTCGTATATTTCCACATCGGCTTTTCCCGAGAAACATCCGATTCCCACGAATGCGGTGGATGCGGATGTAATCTTGTTATCGCCGCCTTTTAACATTATTTTGGTGCCTTCACCTGCCAGGTAACCGCCGATTCCGATTGCTCTTTCGCCGTCCACTTCAATGGTAAGGTTTCCGGAAATATTCGAAATGATATTTCCGTAAGCTCTCTGCATATCGTTTCCGATTCCGAACGGGTTTTTATTCTTAGCCTGAATGGTAAGATTCCCACTTCCGGACAGCCTCAGTGTCGCCGATTCCGGAACACGGATTCCGTTTGAATTGATATAATTATCACCCTCGAGAATCAGCGTCGCACTGCTGCCCTCTCCGAGTTCGATTCCCGTTTCATCCGACATATTGTCAAGAATAACGTTTCGAAGGGTGATGGTCGCATTGGCATGATCCTTGACCTTAATCCGGATCGGTGCCCGGTAATCGAGGTTACCGAAAAGCGTAATATTCTGCGAGGAAACCAGAACATCCGTATACACTTCCAGTGCAAGCCTTGTTAACGAAAGCTCTTTTTCCTTGCTTACGACAAAGAACTTGCTGAAATGATTCTCTTCCGGTTTCGTATGATATTCCCGGATTTCATTGACAAGATGATCCGGAAGTTTCTCCAGAATTTCAAGATTCGGTCTCGCGATGTAAAATCCCTGAACCAGGTCTACACCCAGAGTAATGGCTGCCTTTAATTCCTCCGTCGTCTCCACGCCTTCGGCCAGCGCATAGAAACTGTTCGAGTGCGCAAACTCGATAATATTTTTCACAAAATGCTGTTTTCTCGGATCCGAATGAAGGTCCGAAATTAAAAGCCGGTCAAGTTTTACGCAGTTCGGGGCATAACGAAGAAGCGTGGATGTATTCGAATATCCGCTGCCGTAATCATCGATGGCAATGCCGAATCCTTCCGAAACACTCCGCTCCGTAAGAATACGCAGTTCATTGTCATCCTGCTCCGTCTGCTCGGTAATTTCAATGAAAATATCATTGAAGATGCCGGGGTAGAGATTTTTGAGCTGCTCGTAATCCGCCTGGTCAATCTGATATCCGGGGATACTGTTTACAAAAATCTTCTTGTCCTTAAACTTGCTCTTCTTCGAGGTAATATCTTTCAATACATTGAAAAATGTGGCGCGTTCGATATCATATAGCCGCCGGTTGATGGTGGCGTATTTGATCATGGTAAGCGGGGAAATCGGCTGCTCCGTATCGGTTCGCATGAGCGCTTCGTATCCGAAAATCGTGCCGTCCTCCACGCGGACAATCGGCTGGTATGCATAGCGGAAACGGTTGTTGTCGATTACGTCACGGATAATGGGTTCGAGCTTCTTCTCATCGGCACTTAATTCTTCCTGGCCGGTATGGGAAATATTCCGCCGGTTATTTTTGATTAAGCGCTTGTTTGAAAGCGCATCATCCACCACCTTGGTCATGTCCGTATCCGCATAAATAACGGCCATACTGACACCCGTGTTGATGTTAAGCGTGTATTCCTTGGCATTGGAGTTGTTATAATCCGCAACCTGCCCTTTTAAAATGCTTAAGAAAGACTGAACATAACTTAAATCATTGCCCACCCGGTGAGTGACAACCATGAATTCATCGCCGCCGAGATGTGCACAGATATCATTTCCGGTTACGCTTTCCTTGATAATCTGGGCCAGATCGATAATGGCGCTGTCGCCTTCGGTATGTCCGTAGATATCATTGATATTCCCGAGGTGGTCAAGGTCGATTGATATAATTTGCAGATTTTCCCCGTTTCTGACGCAGCGGTCACGGATTTTCTCCAGCTCGTGGATAAGGCCGCTGTTATTGTACATGCCTGTCATCGGATCGCGAATCTGCGCCGCCTGCAGGCTTGCGTTCACGGTCTGCAGCTGACTGAGTCTCTTCGTGGATTCGATGCTCTTTACAAGCAGGAAGAAGTTACGGCTGATGTTCATTAAGAATCTTGCCATCATCATCTGCCGCTCATAGAAATTGTCGGTCTCGCTGACTACCAGACCGTAAAAACCTTCTCTGGTAAATACCGGATAAAGAATCAGGGGCTCGCCTTTTTCCATCTGCCGGAAAGCCGCATTCCTTAGGTATTCCCTGTTAAATATCTCACCGTTTTTTGCGCCTGCCACACTCGCAAAAATGTGGAACGTCTCCACACTGCTGGCCGCCTTCGCCGCATCCTCTGGCGCTTCGATAAAGCAGTCACGCGAGCAGAAATAGGTTCCTTCCGGAAGCACGTTCTGAATCGGAACAGCCAGTTCCTCGAGCCTCTTGCATTTAAAGAAATGATCCAAAAGAGTATTCTGTCTGCGTTCCTGCGCCAGGGTAATATCTCTTTGCATAATCAGGGAACGAAGCAGATACTGCTCGTCTTTAATCTCCACATGACCGCATCCGCAGGACTCCGAAAGCCGGCAGTCCATCGGTACTTCATAAACTTTCCGTACTCTTTTGCCTGCCAGTTTCTTTTCTAAAACATCAATGCACTTCTCGGCCATTTTTGCAAAATCGCGTCGTCCGCCGGTCATATCCGGAATACCGGACCGACGGTCTGTAATGCTGTTAAGCGATGCCATGACAATATTTCCCGGAACGGAATAACCCATGGCTTTTAAGGCTCCGCATGCAACCGATGCAACGCCCGGATGCGAACAGATGATGCCATCCGGCTTGGCCGAATGAATTCGCACGGCCACATTTTCCGATCCCGTCGCAATCAGCGTATTGCAGTAGGCAACCCTGTTTTCATCAAACTCCGCGCCCGTCTCGGCAAGTGCTTCCTTGTAATACTCCAAGCAGCGCGCGGAAGCATAGGGCTGACCCAAGTCACCCACAAAGAAGATATTCTTGCAGTTATGAACTTCCGAAAGATGATGGAATGATTCAAAGAACGCTTTCTTATCGTCAAACAGAATGCTGACGGCACCGTCCACTTCCATGTCCAGTACAAAGAAAGGTATGGATTTTTCTGCGGCAAGTTTCGCCTGATGCCTTAATGTCTTGACATCCTCGAAGCCTTCCGCATCGACAAAAACAGCATCAAAGGTCTGAGGGGCAAACATGTGAAAAATATCCAGTTTCCACCGGTTTTCTTCCGCCTGCCAGTAATACCCCGGCCAAACCCCGACAACACCGATTCCCTTTTTTGCGGCAACCGTCGTAAACTGACGGAATTTGCGAAGAGATGACGGTGCACTCAAATCGGCACAGATATAACAAATTACTTTATTGTCCATTTGCTAACGCCCCCAAACAATTCCGAAGGGTGATCCGAAAAATCCCTCCCCCAAGGTATTTTTCTTCTTCAAAATGTGTTCTATTATTTTATCATATTACGAACAATATAAGCAAGAAATCCCTGTTGTTATTTCTTAATATTATTAAAAATTAATAATCCCGGAAACTTACAGCCAGTACGGATAATCTTCCCAGATAATATACCCGTCCGCATCCTTATCAATATAGCAGGCTAAGAACGCATCCGCAAAACTGATTCCCGAAGTATATAAAAACAGAATCGGCAGAAAGAACGATCCGACAATACCGATTCCCAGATAAATCCAGGCCTTTTTCTTCTTCATCGCAAAAAGATGCCCGCCGTACGCTCCAAGCAAAAATCCGAGCCATACAAACGCCGCTTTTTTCACTTTTACCGGGCTTTCCACGGTCGGATCCGAAAGAATCATGTCGATTCTTTTCTTCATCAGGATGACCAGTACAATCACGGCGGCAAGTGAAACAAATGCGGCAATATACCCTAAAACGCCCCATATTTTAAGCAGTACCATAAACGGATTGTCCATGGGGTCGTACGTCGCCGCACCCGCGAATCCTCCGCTCATCACTTCCGTAAAATCCATCCCGACGGCTGATGGGGGAACGATGCTCGATACAATGGAGCGAGCCAGAATTCCGAACGAAGAAGTAAGTAGCAGAATTAAAAACAGCATCAGAATCAGGCCCATGATGTGCAGAATCATGGTATTTTTCTTACGTGTTGCAGAGCCTTTCGGCAGAAAAATCGGTTGGTCCATTTTTGTCTTCCCCTTTGGAATTACTCATTTCCGCTATTATACCATAA
>OMRN01000014.1 GCA_900313265.1 uncultured Lachnospiraceae bacterium
AGCATGGGAATCAGCAGATAATACATAAGACTTACCAGCAGATACCACATAATCCACTCGGGATTGAAAAGCTGGATGGTAATCGGCTCTTCTTTCGCCATGGCATCCGCAATCAAATATAATATTTGAAAAACAACATAGGGGAATAAAAGATGTTTGAGTATTTTTCTTTTATCAAACTTTGCCATCATGCCGGTTATGAAAATAAAAGCCGGCATATGAAACGAATAAAAAAAGCGGAACAGGTTTTCCGTTAACGGAGTGCTGAACTTCAAAAGACAGTGACCGACAATCACACAAAAAATCAGGACACAGCGCAGTGTATCATATTGATATAAACGATTCGGTTTTGTTTCCAAAGACATTACAATTCCTTCCTTCTTCTCCTTCTTAAGTGCCTCACAATTTTGCCCTTCTTTACGATATAGACTTCCTTTGAGATTTTCATCATGTCTTTATCGTTAAAAGAATCCGTATAGAAAACATCGATGCTTCTGTCACCGTATAATTCTCTAAAGCGTATCACTTTATTATCTCCAAAGTTGAACCAGGTGACTCTTTTTATATCGAAATCAACTTCCGAACCGACGATCCGATTGGTTTTCATGGAACCGGAAATTCCGTCAAGCAGAAAACTCGGGCTTGCCGAGATAATAATATCATCGGGTTTGATCCGTTTAAGAATTTTTCTGTTTAGTTTGTGCGAATGAGTTGCCCAGAACGGTTCTACGAAATCCTCGAAGCGAACCGTACCGTCCATGACAAATTCCAGGAACTCGTTGACGATGGCTTCAAGTTTTGGTTTGCTGATCAGACACAGTTTATATCCGGCAAGACTAAACAAAATCTTCGGAACGTAAAGCATTATCTTTTTATGATGTTTAATCATAAAAAATGCAAAATCAACCGAACTCTCGCCCCTGTAAATTGTATTGTCAAAATCAAATACTTTCATCCTTCGTTCGTTTTTAAGATAATCTTAAGTCATCCTCACTTCCTGTCAGCAAACTTCTTTATCACAAGCGGCCAGAGTGCCACAACGAAAAACCACATTATAAAACGTGCAATGAAATGTCCCCAGTGTCCGCCAAATGCCTGCACAAGGGTTGCCGGTGCCAGATATTCCTTCCATGAAAAAACAATCATGAAACCGACAAATCCTAAAATGGGAAGATTTTTTGCACCTGTCGGAATCTCATAGCGGATAAAATGACGCTCAACAAAACTGCCCGCCAGAAGTCCGGTAAACGCACCACATGCTTTGAACGTATCGTTCATCATCTTGTTCGGGTCTACAAGGAGAACGCCGTCCACATAATCCATCGGATAAGGTTTAACCAGGATATAGATAATCGTAGCTATAACACCAAGAACTCCGGCAATCGACAGAATATCGAGTTTTCTGTCATCGCCGTCGATTTTGGGCTGAACAAAACCAACGATAAGAATTATGATTAAAGTCGCCGAAAAACCGACAATCACATCCTGCGGCGTATGCACACCGAGGAAATTCCTTGAAAATCCGGTCAGGGCAAGCAGCACACCGCATAATACAGCCAGCCACTTCCTCTTTTTATACTGCCATGCTATCGTTGTTCCGTAAACGGACGTTGCCTCCGTTGTGTGCCCGCTCGGAAAGGAATACCCCGTGGCGGCCACCTTCGAATCTCCTGCCGGTTCAATCAAATCCGAGCGGATCCATGGACGGTAAGCACATGCCGTCAGCTTTATGATTCCGTTCGCCATATTTCCGAGGCCAAATGTTACCAGGTAGCGATATCCCCATTTCTTGTCCACACACCAGAAAATAAAAAACGGCAGAAACGGCAGAACATCTACGGCTATTTTTGAAAGCGCATTAAAAAATTCATTAAATATTCCGCCTGTAGCGTTTCTAAGTTCCTGAAGCCATAACAAATACTGAATGTCCATTGTTTTTACTCATCCCTTCTCTTTTCCTGTTATTTTCAATTTTTATCACCGGTTCTTTTCATTTTATCAAACCCTCGGTCCGCTTTTTCAAAGACTTTTCTCATGAGCGGATTATTTTCCAGCAACAGCAGTCTGATTTTTTCAACCATCGTGCAAAGCAGATA
>OMRN01000081.1 GCA_900313265.1 uncultured Lachnospiraceae bacterium
CAAACCGGATTGACGGAGGATATACGGTAAGTTTTGACACAGTGAAACAGCCGTTTATTTTCTTTACAACCGGAAACGGAGTATGGGACTTAACCGGTATCGTTCATGAAATGGGACATTACACGGATGCGTATCGTACACCCAATCCCCATCCGCAGTGCGGAGAAGGATCTTATGATATTTATGAAATTCATTCAAACGGACTGCAGCTTCTTGCCGGCCCCAGATACAAAGATGTGATCGGAAGCGGCGGAGCGCTTGTGGAGGCATATACGATATTTTCGGCGATGACTTCCGTTTCGGAAGGATGCATGTATGATGAGTGGGAAAGAGAGATTTACAAAAATCCCGACATGACGCTCGACGAAATCAATGCGCTTTACAAGAAACTGTCCATCCAGTACGGCGCGGGCGCGGATTATCCGGGAGCGGAATATCTGTGGATGTTTATCCATCATCATTTCGTATCCCCGATGTACTATATCAGCTATGCGACCAGTTGTTATGCGGCACTTCAGATCAAACTTCAGAGCGCGGAAGATTATGACGGGGCGGTGAAGACCTGGGAAAAACTCATTGACGACAGTGCCTATGACAAGGGTTATGAAGAAGTTGTCACGGATGCGGGACTGAAGTATTTCAGCAACAGCAAGGAAGTAAAGAACATCCTGCAGGGTGTTTTTGATCTGGCCGTTAATATTGTGATGGAAGAGAATTAGAAATTAAAGAAATGACCATTAAGCCGAAATACAAAACCAAACAGAGAGAGATGCTGGTTTCCTATTTAAGCAGTGTTACGGGGCAGCATATTACGGCGGGGGACGTCCTGGAATATTTTAAGGAGCAGGGCGTTTCCATCGGTCAGGCCACCATCTACCGTCAGTTGGAAAGCCTGGTGGATGAAGGGGTTATTAATAAATATATTATCGATGCCAATTCGCCGGCCTGTTTCGAATATGTGGGAGAAGAAACACACGGCGGAGCGGCGGTTTGCTTCCACTGCAAATGTTCAAACTGCGGGAAGTTACTGCATCTTCACTGTGAGGAACTGATGGAGATTCAGAATCATTTAAGTAAGGAGCACGGTTTTGTTTTAGACCCGAAGCGGACGGTCTTTTACGGAATCTGTGAGGATTGCGGGAAAAACGGGAATGAGTCTGATAGAAGTTAACAATTTAACCGTCGGCTACGACAATGAAGTTGTGGCGTCAGGGATATCTTTCCGCGTAAACGAAGGAGATTATCTGTGTATCGTCGGGGAAAACGGCTCCGGAAAGAGTACGCTTATGAAGACGCTTCTTCATCTGCAAAAACCTCTGTCCGGAGAAATCATTTTCGGAGACGGAATGAAGAGGGGCGAAATCGGATATCTTCCCCAGCAGACTCTGGTACAGAAGGATTTTCCGGCATCCGTAAAGGAAATTGTTTTATCCGGATGTCAGGCCAAATGCGGAATGAGACCTTTTTACAATAAAGAGGAAAAAGCGCTGGCACTTCAGAATATGCGCCGTATGGGAATCGAAGATTTAGCGAACCGTTCCTACCGGGATTTATCCGGCGGGCAGCAGCAGAGAGTGCTTTTAGCCAGAGCGCTTTGTGCGGCGGGCAAGGTTCTTTTACTGGATGAGCCGGTGGCGGGACTTGATCCGAAAGTAACCGCCGAGATGTATGAGCGAATCGAAAAATTAAACAAAGAAGGCGTTGCCATTATCATGGTTTCCCACGATATTGCGGCTGCCGTGCGATATGCGGATTATATTCTCCATATGGGAGAGCGCATTTTCTATACAACGAAAGAGAAGTATATGGAGAGCGAGGAAGGAAGTTTCTTTATCCGGATGCAGAATAAGGAGGAGCAGGACAATGTTTGAAAAACTCTTTCTTTATCTGAGTATGGATTTTGTTATTTATGCGGTGATTGTAAGCACGCTCATCGCGCTTTGTTCTTCCCTTCTCGGAGTGACGCTGGTTTTAAAGAGATTTTCCTTTATCGGAGACGGTCTTTCGCATGTGGCGTTCGGAGCGATTGCCATTGCATCGGTGTTTAATCTGACAAACGAAATGCTTCTGGTATTGCCGCTTACCGTTATCAGTGCCATTTTGCTTCTTAGGACAGGACAGAATGCCCGGATCAAGGGAGATGCGGCCATCGCCATGATTTCCGTCGGCGCACTGGCCATCGGTTATCTTTTGATGAATCTTTTTGCCAAATCATCGAATTTATCGGGAGATGTCTGCTCGACGCTGTTCGGCTCGACGGCACTTCTTACGCTGTCCGAAAAAGACGTTATCATCTGCGGCGTTCTTTCCGCCGTTGTAGTTGTGATTTTTGTACTGTTTTACAATAAAATTCTGGCAGTTACTTTTGATGAGAATTTTGCGAAGGCGGTCGGAACGAATACTGAAGGGTATAATCTGTTAATTGCCACGGTTATTGCCGTCATTATCGTGGTGGCGATGAAACTGGTGGGATCGCTTTTAGTATCGGCCCTGATTATTTTTCCGGCGCTCAGCGCCATGCGCATATTCAAAAGTTTTAAGCAGGTAACCATCTGCTCCGCCGTACTGTCCGTCGTCTGCGCCCTTACCGGAATCTGCATTTCCGTACTGGCCGAGACCCCGGTCGGAGCAACGATTGTGGTTGTGGACCTGGCGGCGTTCGGAATTGCCGCACTAATCGGTGCGATAGCGGGAAGAGGATGACGGTTCAGTCCGGAAAAGCACCGGCATAAAACCGGAATGAAAAACAGAATCGGGGAGCGTAACAGTGCCTGTGGAAGAGAAGAAAAAAGCATTAATTGCCATGAGCGGCGGGGTCGATTCCTCGGTGGCCGCAAGTTTGATGGTGGAGAGAGGATATGAATGCATCGGCTGCACCATGAAGCTTTTCGAGGCTTCCGATTCCGGGGAAGAGATTGAAGAACGCACAAACGAAAAGGCGTGCTGCGCACTTGAAAACGTCGAGGATGCCGGGAGCGTGGCAAGAAAACTGTCCATCCCCTATTATGTCTTTAATTTCAAAGAAGAATTCAGAAACTGTGTCATCGATAAATTCGTTTCCTGCTATGAAAGCGGAAAAACGCCGAACCCCTGTATCGACTGTAACCGGTTCTTAAAATTCAAGAAGCTGATGCAGCGTGCGGAGGAACTGAAATGCGACGTGGTGGTGACCGGGCACTATGCCAGGGTTTCTTACGACGAGGCAGGCGGGAAATATCTTTTGAAAAAGGGACTGGACGAGAAGAAGGATCAAAGCTATGTGCTTTACGCGCTGACGCAGGAGCAGCTTGCACATATACAGTTTCCGTTAGGGGAGTTTGACAAGCCTCAGGTACGCGAAATGGCGGCCGAAAGAGGTTTTGTCAACGCAAACCGTCCGGACAGCCAGGATATCTGTTTTGTTCCGAATGGGGATTATGCTTCGGTCATCGAGGAGTATTCCGGGAAAAATTTCCCGCCCGGCGATTACGTGGATCTGGACGGAAATCCCATCGGAAAACACAAGGGGATTATTCATTATACCATCGGCCAGCATAAGGGACTGGGCGTGGCCTTCGGAGAACCGAGATATGTCTGCGCCATCAACCCGAAGGAAAATACCGTGGCACTCGGACGGAATGAGGATTTATTCTCCGTGTATGCCCTGGCCGGTGATTTTAACTGGATTTCGGGAGAAGTACCGAAAGGGGAAATCCGATGCAGGGTAAAAGTCCGTTACAAGCAGAAAGAACAGCCCGCCACGGTAAAACCGGTCGGAGAAGACAGGGCGGAAATCATTTTTGACGAACCGCAGCGGGCCATTACCGCCGGCCAGGCTGCCGTATTATACGACGGAGACGTCGTCCTCGGCGGGGGAACCATTCTGTAATAAACGAACCAGAGAAAGGAATCGTAAAATGAAGATTATCGACATCTTAAACCGGAAAAACATGTCACTTTCGTTTGAGGTTTTTCCTCCGAAGAAGGAGTCCGGATTCGAAAGTGTGAAGGCAACGGCAGAGGCCATTGCCGCAAACAAACCGGCGTTTATGAGTGTAACGTACGGGGCCGGCGGAGGGACGAGCCGTTATACGCTTGATATTGTAAAGGATATCGAGGTCACGCACGGGGTGCCGGCACTGGCACATTTAACCTGCGTATCCTCTTCGCGTCAGACGGTAAAGGAAAAAATTGAAGAGATCCATGAGAGGGGAATTGAGAATGTCATGGCGCTTCGCGGTGACTTAACACCGGAGCTTGAAAAGACCGACCCCTCAACCTGGGACTACCGTCATGCGGTGGAACTGGTGCGTGAGATTAAGGAAAGCGGGTATGATTTCTGCATCGGCGCAGCCTGCTATCCCGAGGTTCATCCGGACAGTGCAAACCAGAGAGAGGATATTCGTTTCTTAAAGGAAAAAGTGGATGCGGGCGTTGATTTTTTAACGACGCAGATGGTTTTTGACAATAATCTGTTTTTCAATTTCTTATATAAAATCCGTGAGGCGGGGATTACGGTTCCCGTGCTTCCCGGAATCATGCCGATTACGAATGCCAATCAGGTGGAGCGGGCCATTAAGCTTTCCGGTTCGTTTATGCCGCAGCGTTTTAAGGCCATTGTGGATTACTTCGGTTCCGATCCCGAGGCGATGAAGCAGGCGGGAATTGCCTATGCCACGGATCAGATTATCGATTTGTACGCAAACGGAATTACCAATGTGCATGTGTATTCCATGAACAAGCCGGATGTGGCAGCGGCAATCATGAATAATCTTTCCGATATTCTCTGGAAAGATTTCGGCGTGGAAGGAAATTAAGAGGATTGGAAACATTTTTTAACGAATTTTTAAGCGGAACGGATGCCGGGAATGAACTTTCCGTTGTCCGGTATAAAGAGTATGCCCCTATGCCGGTTAATTTCCGGGAGATGATGCGCTACGCCGGTGTATACCCGGCGCCTTATGCGGACCGTCCGGACGATTATCCGGAAGAACTGAGAGCGGAAGCAGACAAAGCAATCCGGTTGCTTGAAGGACAGACTTCCTTTCGCGTGGGGTACTGCCCGATGGTGTTAAAATGGGATGAAGAAGGATATCCCGTGCTTCCTTTTAAACAGCATTCCGATAACTTAAAGAAAAATCTTCATGACTGCGAAGCGGTGGTTTTGTTTGCGGCAACCATCGGTGCCGGAACGGACCGGCTGATTCACCGTTATGAAAAGACCGAACCGGGGATGGGACTTTTGCTCCAGGCACTCGGAGCGGAGAGGGCGGAGAGCCTTTGCAATTTATTCTGTACGGAAGTAAAAGCGATTTCGGAGAAATACGGATATACCACGCATCCGCGTTTTTCGCCGGGATTCGGGGATTTGCCGATTACGGTGCAGCCGGAATTCCTGCAGTTTTTAGATGCATCGAGGAGGCTTGGAATTACGCTGACGGAGTCGTATCTCATGTCGCCGTCGAAATCGGTGACAGCCGTTATCGGAATTGAGAAAATGTGATGATCCAAAAAGAGGATATCGGAAGAAACGAAAGAAATAACCGGAACAGGGAAATATAAGGGGAATTAATAAAAGGGAAATCGAAACGGAATATGAATATTCGTGATTTTATGAAAGACAATTTTATCGTTCTCGACGGCGGAATGGGCACTCTTTTGCAGGAAGCCGGACTGAAGCCGGGAGAACTGCCGGAGAGGTGGAACGTGACTCATCCGGAGGAAATTGTACGCATCCAGAGAAACTATTTTGATGCCGGAAGCAATGTGGTACTGGCCAATACGTTCGGTGCAAACGGACTGAAATTCGATGATGATGAGCTCGAAAAACTGATTCGGGCGGCAATCGGAAATGCCGTAAAAGCAAAGGAAGAAAGCAGCGGGACACAGGAGAAATTCGTAGCACTCGATATCGGTCCCTTGGGAAAATTATTAAAACCCTACGGTGACTACGAATTCGAAGATGCCGTTGCCATGTATGCCAAAACCGTCCGGTTCGGCGTAAAAGCCGGCGCGGATTTGATTTTTATCGAGACCATGAACGACAGTCTCGATACGAAAGCGGCGCTTTTGGCGGCAAAGGAAAACTCCGGGCTGCCTGTTTTTGTCTCCAATGCGTACGGAAGCGACGGAAAGCTGATGACCGGGGCGTCTCCGGCGGCCATGGTTGCCATGCTTGAAGGAATGCATGCGGATGCCGTGGGGGCAAACTGCTCCTTAGGGCCGGAACAGTTAACGGATGTCATAGAGGAGTATTTAAAATACGCGTCGGTGCCGGTACTTTTAAAACCCAATGCCGGACTTCCGAGAAGCGAAAACGGAAAAACCGTTTATGACGTAATGCCCGCCGAATTCGGAGAGGCGGTCGGAAAACTGTTAAAAAAAGGTGTGCGCTTAGCAGGCGGCTGCTGCGGTACCACACCGGAGTTTATTAAGGCGGTCAGAGCCGAGGCCGACAGACTTACGCCGGTACCGGTTACACCAAAGAATCTTTCGGTGGTTTCTTCGTATACCCATGCGGTTGTATTCGGGGAAAAACCGGTATTAATCGGAGAGAGGATTAATCCGACGGGAAAGAAACGGTTCCAGCAGGCACTTCGGGAAAACGATATCGACTATATTCTGGGTGAAGGTTTAAAACAGCAGGATGCGGGCGTGGATATTTTAGACGTCAATGTGGGACTGCCGGAAATCGATGAGCCGAAGATGCTTGAGAGTGTCACCAAAGAACTGCAGGCGGTTTCCGATCTTCCGCTTCAGATTGATACCACCGATACGGCGGCCATGGAAGCGGCGCTTCGCTGCTATAACGGAAAGGCCATGGTTAATTCCGTAAACGGAAAAGACGAAGTGATGGAAGCGGTTTTTCCGCTTGTGCAAAAATACGGAGGGTTCGTTGTTGCACTGACCCTTGATGAAGGCGGCATTCCGAAAAGTGTGGAAGGAAGGCTTGCCGTTGCAAAGAAAATTATCGCAAAAGCCGCAGAGTACGGCATCGGGAAAAAGGATCTGATTTTCGATCCCCTTGCCATGACCATCAGTGCGGACACGACGGCCGCAAAGGTTACCATGCAGTCGGTAGCGGCCATTAAAAACGAGCTCGGCGTGAATACTTCCCTCGGGGTATCGAATGTTTCGTTCGGCCTGCCCGAGAGAAATATCGTGACGGCCACGTTTTTTGCGCTCTGTCTGGAAGAGGGACTTTCGGCTGCCATCATGAATCCGTATTCCGCGGAAATGATGGATGTTTATTATGCGTTTAAGGCGCTTCATAATATGGACGAAAACTGCATGGATTATATCGGCTACGCATCGAAGAAGCCGAAAATGCAGGCAGTATCTGTCGCAGGAGGAACCGGCGCTTCCGCAAACGAAAGTGCGGGATCCGGACAGGATAAAGCCGGGGGATTAAAGGGCGCTAATCTGACACCCCTTCAGAATGCCATTGTCCGGGGACTGAAGGAGAAATCCGCAACCCTCACAAAGGAACAATTAAAAGATACCGAGCCTTTAAAACTGATTCAGGAAGACGTCATTCCGGCGTTAAATATCGTGGGAGAGGATTTTGAGGCAAAAAGAGCCTTTCTGCCGCAGCTTTTAATGGCGGCGGAAGCGGCAAAAGCGGCATTTGAAGAAGTGAAGAAAAAAATGGCGGAGGAAGATACGAAGACACATCCTGAAGGAATGCCGTTTATTATTGCCACGGTTCACGGTGACATTCATGATATCGGCAAGAATATCGTAAAACTGATTATGGAGAATTACGGTTTTGCGGTGACGGATCTCGGAAAAGACGTGCCGGCCGAAGAGATTGTGGAGGCCACGATAAGAGAGCATGCTCCGCTTGTCGGTTTAAGCGCACTTATGACCACCACCGTTCCGGCGATGGAAGAGACCATAAAATTAATGAGAGAAAAAGCTCCCTGGGCGAAAGTCTGCGTCGGAGGGGCGGTTTTAACCAAAGAATATGCCGATTTAATCGGTGCGGATATGTACTGTAAGGATGCCATGGAAACGGTACGCTACGCAAAGGAACTTGAGGCATCTTTCAATAAAGAATAAATTGATTTGTCGGGGAAAATGAAGAAAGCAGCAAAAGCGGTCAACAAGTTTTTCGTGAATCTGGATTCGTGGCATTTGGAAGCCCTCGGAATCCTTGTTCTTGCCATCCTCGCAGCACCCATACTGTATTTAAAAAAGGGTGCGGTTTTCCCGATTCACGACCAGCTCGACGAACTGATTTTAAACTATGTTTTATCGGCAAAATATTTCGGGCAGAGCATGATTCCGAATATGATGAACGGTCTTCCGGCATCGGCGCTGAAACCGTCGGCTTATATTTTTCTGCCCTTATATGCGCTCCTTTCACCGTTTGCGGCATTTGTCATTCAGTATATCTGCGTCATCACAACGGCGTTTTACGGAAATTACGGTGCGGTAAAGAAATTAACGGGCAGCAGCATTGCCGCCTTTCTGTCGGCGTCCCTCTTTGCCATGCTGCCGTTTCGGAGCATTTACGGAAACTGCTTATCGGGCGTTCCGCTTCTTGTTTTTTCGTTTCTACTCCTTTCGGAGGAAAAATCCGGAACCTTTAAAAAGATCGCGGCTTATGTGCTCATTGTATATGTTGCGCTTTCATCCAATCTGGTTTTGACGGGATTTCCGGCCATAACATTTTTGCTGATATGGATGGCGGTACTTGCGATAAAGAAAAAAAAGTTCCCCGTACACTTTTTCTTCGGCGGACTGACTCTTGTGCTTTCCTATCTTATTTGCAATCTGGATTTGGTAAAAGAGGCGCTCGGAATGGGGGAAAACTTCGTATCCCACCGGGTGGAAGCCGATATCGGGCTGACGGGCCGGTCGTTTTTCTCCCATTTTAAGGACGTATTTTTCGAAGGGGTTCAGATGTCCGAATCCTGGCATAAATATATTTTTGTGGCGGTTGTTGTGGCGCTTCCGTTTGTAATCGGAATCGGGGCGAAGACAAAAGCGCTTCGCCATGCCTTTGCCTGGATGGCCCTGGCCACTTTTGCGGCAACGGTGTTAACCGCCTTTTTTTCAACGGACGGATTCATTCTTTTCAGAAGCCGGCTGCCGGGAATGTTTTCCTCGTTTCAGTTCCAGCGGTTTTTCTATCTGCTTCCGGGATTATGGTTTATGCTTCTCGGTATCTGCTTAGGACTTGTCATTAAGGGATTGTCCGATCATGCCGCTCCGGCGGGCGTACTTATTGCGCTGGCGGCACTGTTACCGAGTGTTAATTATATTGCGAGAAACCCGGAGAGTATTTTCTATCAGAATGTCAATCAGGTGAATAACGGAGCCATCACGGGATATATTACATGGGAAAAATTATATGCCGAAGATCTTATGGAGGAAATCGGGAAAGACATTGCTTCATCTTGCGGACTTTCGAAAGAAGACTACCGTGTGGGCTGCATCGGAATCTGTCCGGTGGTTCCGCTGATGAACGGATTCTATACGATTGACGGATATTCGAACAATTACGATGTCGAATACAAACACGCCTTTGCAAAGGCCGAGGAAGAGGAACTTGCAAAGAACGAATACAATGCGGCCTATTTCTATGACTGGGGAAACCGCTGTTATTTATTCAGTCACGAATGGGGCAATGCATATATGATCGGGAAGGACGAGCATGTGTATCTTGATGATTTCTGTTTTGACACGGATGCATTAAAGGATCTTCACTGCCGTTATCTTCTGACGGCCGGGGAGGTTCATGATGCGAAGGCACACGGCCTTACCGAAAGGGGATATTACGAGTCGCCGGGAAGCTACTGGGGAATCTGGGTTTACGAACTGGATTAATCTTTTCGGAAGATGTTTTTCGCACTCCGGATTTTTCATTTTTTCACCGTGGCTTTATTCCTAAAAAGACAAATATATGATATGATAGATGCGTAGTGTGTCCGACTTTTTTAAGAAGAGGAATACAAGATGAAAAAAAATAATTTTACACTTCTGAAAATGCTTCTGTTATTCGGCATGATTCCGCTCGGAAGCGCTCTGATTGCTTTTTCAGTCCTGACGTATATAAATGTTACGAAACTGGTCCATAAGAATGTCCGTAACGAACTTTATATCTGCAATACCGAATTCAACCAGTATATTTCCACGGCGTACGGAGACATTTTGGGAACCGAGGCATGGGCGCCGTTAGCCAAAGACGAGATGGTCGATGTATTCCTGGATAAAAATGTCTACATGACGATTTTCTACGGAGACCAGAGCATTCTTTCTTCTCTTCAGGACCGGAACGGGGTACGCATGGAAGTCGGAAGAAGGGCAACCGGAGATTTGGTATCAACGGTTCTTCGCGGCGGAAAAACCTATACCATGGATAACATGGAAATCAGCGGCGAGAAATACTTCGTCAATTACATGCCGATTAAGAACAGCTCCGGAAAAAATGTGGGCATGACCTTTGTTGCGAAGAAGGTATCGGTTGTAAACAGGGATATTCTTACCATCATTATGCGTGTTCTTGCGGCGGGACTTGTCTGCCTCATCATTTTCTCGATTGTGATTGTTATTGTGGCAAGGACGGTAAGAAAACCGTTTGCCGATATGGCGCATGCACTGGAGGTATGTGCGAGCGGACATGTCAGTGAATCGTTTCCGATTCGCAGTGTCGTGAAGGAAAACAAGAACATGATTTATTCTCTCGGTCAGTTCCAGGAAAGCTTAAACGGAACGGTTACCGAAGTCAAGAATGCCACGGCGGTTATCGGCGAAAATGTGCATTCGGTAAATAATCTTTCGGAGGATACACAGTCGGCCGCCAGCCATATTTCTTCCGCGGTGGAAGAACTCGCACAGGGTGCGCAGAGCATGGCGGAAAGCGTTCAGGATGTAAATATGAAGGTTGCCGACATGGGAGACCGTGTGGCGGATATCGAAGGAAATGTCCGCAAACTTTCGGATTCCTCCGATGAAATGCGTCAGATAAATTACAATGCAACCGACAGCATGAATCAGGTACTGACATCCTTTAAGGATACCATCGATGCGGTAAACAGCATTACCGAGCAGATTCTTCGTACCAACGATTCCATTGAAAAAGTCAATGAGGCGGTAGAACTGATTATCAGCATCGCCAGCCAGACAAAGCTGCTTTCCTTAAATGCCTCCATCGAGGCAGCCAGGGCCGGTGAATCCGGAAAAGGTTTTGCGGTTGTTGCCAAGAGCATCGGAGAACTTTCCCTTAAATCCAACGAGGGAGCAACCAGTATCCAGCAGATTGCAAAAGAGGTACTGGCCAATTCCGAGGAAAGCGTAAAACTTGCCAAGGCCATCAAGAAAGTTATTGAGGAAAGCCAGAGCGATATTGAAAAGACAAGCAGTGAATTTGCGGCACTGAACGAAGCAATCGAAGAGAACGTCCGCGCTATCGGAGAGGTGAGGGAGAATACGAAGAAGTTAGCGGAAATCAAGGAAGCCATTGTTTCCAACGTAAGCGATCTTTCGGCGATTTCCGAAGAAAATGCCGCATCCTCGGAGGAAGTAAGCGCTTCCATCGAATCCGTATCCGAGAACGTATCCGAGATTTCAAGGGAAATCTCGCAGGTGGAAGAATTATCCGGTCACTTATCGGAAACCGTATCGTTCTTCAGTTAAATTGTAAAAAATAAAACAAACAAAGGAGACAGGCTATGGTAGAACAGAGCATTGAATTTCGTTATGACACGCAGCTTTTGCTGGATTTCTATGTAGAAGACGGAGAGGATGCCGATGATGTTGCCGATGATCTGGTAGACGAAATCAGGGATCACATTCTCAGTAC
The DNA here is from genome assembly GCA_900313265.1 of uncultured Lachnospiraceae bacterium. Classification (GTDB taxonomy): domain Bacteria; phylum Bacillota; class Clostridia; order Lachnospirales; family Lachnospiraceae; genus UBA3766. The sequence continues at coordinate 11,789 of OMRN01000081.1, forward strand.
GTTCCAGGGAGACAGTATGGTGGTTGCCGGCGACAGCGGTACGGATGAAAACGGGGAGAAAGCCATTGTAAAGCTCCATTATCATACAAACGAACCGTGGCTTGTTTTGGAATACTGCAGATCCAAGGGCGAGATTTACGATATCGTCGTAGAAGACATGGATCGTCAGTCAAGAGGTCTTAAGGGCTGATACAGAAGGTTTTTATGGCAGATGAGCAGACAATCGGAATCCTGGTGGGGGCAGCCCCGCTGGGATCCGAAGAGGAAATTTTAAAAAAGATAACGACGGACAGAAAATGCAAGGTGACGGCGGTGGACGGCGGCCTTTCTTTTTTTGTGCGTAATATGGCCATCGAAGGTACGCTGGGTCCGGACGGGTATAAAGCGGAAGGCGGGTGCAGCACTATGGCAGGGCTGAGACCGGATTACTGGATCGGGGATGCGGACTCGCTTGCCGAAGGGGGTGTGGATATTTCCCTTGTAAGGGAAATATTTCCGGATCTTGACATTGCGCCCTGTTCGCCGATAAAAGACGATTCCGACATGTGGCTCGGAGCGGAGAGCCTGGCCGGAGAGGGAATAAAAACCATTCTGATTTTCGGGGGTCTCGGAGGCGAAAGGTTCGATCACTCGATTGCCAATCTGCAGCTTTTATATGCTTTTGCCAAAAAAGGAATTTGCGTAATTTTAATTTCGGAGAGTTACTACTCGTTTATGCTTTCGAAAGAAGGAGAAAGCATAACGCATGAAATCCGTTTTAAAGAAAATGAAAACGGATACCTTTCCGTTCTTGCTTTCGGCACGGAAGCGGAGGTATCCGTAAAAAATCTGTATTATGAATTCGAAGGAATTTTAACCCCCGATAAGCCGCTCGGACTCAGTAACGAATTCTGCGGCCGGGGAGGTGAAATCCGTGTGTTATCCGGAACGGTTCTTGTTATCCGCACGGGGAGATTTTCCCCGGAACTGTTGGATTTGTTCCGGTAATTCCCGTTAAATCCGGTCGATTAATTTCTTTAACTGCGGCTCGAATTTTACGCCGTACCAGTGATCCGGATCATCCTGTGTTCCCCTGATACATTCAACGGTATAATCTGCGGCGATGACGGCAGCTTCGTAGGGAGTCTTTCCGTTTACGAAAGCACCGACAAACGCGGATGCATATACGTCACCGGTTCCGTGGCAGCCCTTGGCAATCCGGTCATGCTCGTAATACTTCATTTCACCGTTTTCATAAACGACAACGCCGGTCTTGTCTTCTTTGTATCCGACGCCGGTTAATACGACAATCTGTCTGTCGTTTGCGGCAAGTTTCTCCACCAGCTCTTTTACATATGCTTCATCATAGTTTTCACGGTACTCGGTACCGGTTAAGAAACAGGCTTCCGTAATGTTCGGAAGAAGGATGTCTGCCTTTACGGTGAGGCGCTTCATTGCTTCCACGAACTTTTCATCAAAGCCGGGATACAGTTTTCCGTTATCCGCCATGGCGGGATCGACAATTAACGGAGAACCTTCTTTTAATCTCGAGGATGCAATCGAAAGAACCTGGTCAATCTGTCTTGCGCTTCCGAGATATCCGGTATAAAGACCGTCAAAAAAGATTCCTTCCTTTGCCCAGTGCTCGGCAATTCCGTCCAAGTCATCGGTTAAATCCCGGAAGGTAAATCCGGTAAATCCGCCGGTATGGGTGGATAAAATCGCGGAGGGAAGGATAACGGTTTCAAGGCCGCAGGCCGATAAGATGGGCAGGGCCACGGTAAGGGAGCACTGTCCGACACAGGAGATATCCTGAATGGTTAAAATTCTTTTGTACATGATAAATTCCTTTCTGGGTTCTTGCAAATGTTCATGGAAAAGAATATCATTATTTTGATTATATAAAAATGTCCAATTTTAAGAATTTTTATAAGACCAGATTGCGGATAATCCGGACGAAAAAGACAGGGAAAAAGATGAGCAGAAAATATCTTGATTTATATGAACAGATGAAAAACGATATCGTGGAGGGCATTTACAAAAGAAACGAAAAACTGCCGAGCAAAAGAATCGTTTCGGAAGAAAGCGGCTTAAGCATTATCACGGTGGAACATGCGTATGAACTTCTGCTCGAAGAGGGATACATCGAGGCAAAGGAAAGAAGCGGTTACTATGTGATTTATTCTCCGGGAGATTTCTATGCATCGTCCGGGGCCGGGGCATTTCTTTTAAAAGAAAAACAGAAAAAGAAAGAAGAAACGGCGGAGAAATCAAACAGAGAAACAGGCGGAAAAAAGAAGGAGGCTTCTTACCGGGAATATGAAAAAGAGAACGGAAAAGGACCGGAATTTTCATCCTCGATTTATGCCCGCACGGCAAGGAGGGTTCTTTCGCATTACGAGGACGAACTGATGAGGAAATCGCCACCGTTCGGATGTGACCGGCTTCG
>OMRN01000337.1 GCA_900313265.1 uncultured Lachnospiraceae bacterium
CTGCGAACTCATGTATTCGGAATGCGAGGACCGGGAAACGGCAAAGACCGCGCTGTCTGCGGCACTGCCCTGGATAAAGTACTAAAATGGGTTTGAACCCCGGAATACATAAATGACGAGGAGAGAAAAATGTTACCATTAATGATAACCGGTTTGCTTGACGGTTTATATGCCACGGAATTCTATCAGAACATTCTGGAATTCGATACGCAGATTCTGATATTTTTACAGGAAATCATCAGAAATGATATTATTAATCCGATTATGAAGATCATAACCAGGCTGGGTGACGGCGGTGTTTTCTGGATTTTATTAACCGTTGTGCTCTTAATTATTCCGAAGACGAGAAAGCTCGGAATCTGCTCGGCGTTTTCACTGCTTTTGTCGGTCATTATCTGCAATGTTGTTTTAAAGAATTTATTCGGCAGAATCCGGCCGTATGAAGTAATTGACGGACTGTATCTGTTAACCGGAATCAAAGAAGCGTCGGATCCGAGTTTCCCCTCGGGACACACATCTTCTTCGTTTGCCGCCGCGCTATCGATTTTCTTGGCATCCACGAAGAAGCAGAAGCTGTTTACCGTGTGGCTTTTGATTCTGGCAGCATTAATCTCGTTTTCCAGACTTTATATCGGAATCCATTATCCGACGGATGTGTTCGCTTCGATGGCTTTGTCAATCGGACTTGCGTTTCTCGGAACATTCCTCGGGAAGAAGTTATATGATTATTTTTCGGAAAAAGAAAAAACGAAAAAGTTTTTCCCGAAATACGATTCATAAGAAAAAAATAAAAATATATTTTGTATGATTAACATAACCTTATTGTCCGCAAACACAAGATGTGGTATTATTGTCTATGTATGTGGACAAGGGGTTATGTTTTTTTCTCCGGAAATAAACCGGGCGATGCAGCATGGACATTACAGTAGAGTATACAGCTGAAGAAAAGGAACTTTTCGAGGAGATTAATACTCTCCGTGAAGAAGTGCATGTTTTAGAAGATGAGGTTTATCTTTTAAAGAAGGAAAAAGCGGAGCATACCGAAGCGAACCATACACAGGGAATTCCGCCGATTGTGTTCATGGTTTTATCCTTTCTCTTTTTCCTGGTTTTTGCGGCGGATTTAATCGTCGGATTCGGACTTCTCGATGCGCATATCGCTCAGGGAGTATCCTTTGCCCATCCGACGCTGTTCGGCGGCACGGCGTTAGCCATAGGAGTGGCATCCGGGGCTCCGACACTGGGAGTTATATTTGCGGTTTTATTCATTGTCAGTTACCGGAAATACTTTTATCAGGTAACGAAAGATCCGAAACTCCAAAAGAAAGCGGCCGAGCTGAATATTAAGAATTATTACGCGACGGAAGACCGGATTGACCGGGATTACGCAGAAGCATATACAAAGCTGGAAGAAAAGAGAAAAATATATACCGAAAAGCAGGAGCGGCTTGACGAACTGATGACGCTTCGAAGGCTTCGGGAGATTGAGGAAGAAAAGAATCCTCCGCCGGTGAAGGAAAACAAACCGAGAGGAGAGTTAAAAGTCATCCGGTATCATGAGATGACGGAGAGTGCGGAAGAGACGAAGACCCCGGAGGACGGGAAAGAGAATCATAAGGCAAGCGTAAGTTTAGAAAAGAAACCTTCGGGAAGAAAGAAAGCAGAAGAACCGAAAGCAGCAAAAGGAAACGTTCGTGAAAAAGAAGGAAATAAAGCTGACAAAGGAAGAGATAAGCAAGGCGGCACAGGAAAGCAGCCTGCGGGAAGCGGCCGAAACAGCGGGGGCCGCGGAAGAAAGAGCGCAGCAGGAAAGCCCGCTTCCGGAGGAAGCAAATCCGGAGACCGTGCGGGAAATAAGCCTGTGGGACGAAGTGGACGGAATAGCACCTCCGCAGGAAAATCTTCCGGAAACGGGAAAAACGCCGGAAATTCCGGACGCGGATCCAAAGCCGGAAATCGTTCCGGTAACAATAACAAGCAGTCCTCCGGAGACGGAGAATAATCCGGAAGAAGATAATCCGGCCTCGAAGAAAGCGCGGAAAAAGAGCAAAAGACGGAAAGAAGAGAAGCCTCCGAAACGGAAGATGACAAAGGAACAGCTTAAGAAATATTATAAGCTGATGTTTTTGTCGGACTTAAAGGTGATGCCGTTCCTGCTTCCGAGTTTAATCGGTGTCATCATGTTTTATCTGGCGCCTTTCGGCGTGGCGATTTTTTATGCTTTTGTCGACAATCCCATTACCAAGAATTTTGTGGGATTTCAGAATATTGTCAGTGTATTTAAAAACGGATCGTTCCGGCTCGGTGCCATGAATACCCTTAAATTCTCGGTTATGGCCGTGCCGCTTGCCGTAATCATATCATTACTGTTGGCACTTATGCTGAACCATAAGATTCCGTTTGCCAGCCAGTTTCGTACTTCGTTTTTAAGCCCGCTGGTTGTTCCCGTAGCATCCGTCGTTTTGGTTTTCCAGGTGCTTTTTAACTATAACGGTGTCGCAAACCTGGTGGTAACCTTTTTCGGAGGGGACAAAATCGACTGGCTGAAGTCGGTCTATGCGCCGTACGTGGTGCTTTTGCTGTTTTTATGGAAGAACCTCGGATACAATATGATTCTGTTTTTAGGAGCCCTCGGAAATATTCCGCAGGACGCTCTTGAAGTGGCATATCTGGATACCAATAACGAATGGAAGATATTCTGGCTGATTAAAATCCGCTATCTTTCCCCGACGCTGTTATTTGCGACCATTATTTCGCTGATTAACTCGTTTAAGGTTTTCCGTGAGGTTTACCTGTTAACGGGCAGCTATCCGTTTGACAGTATCTATATTTTGCAGAATTACATGAACAATATGTTTGACAGCATGGATTATCAGAAACTGAGCTCCGCCGCCATTATCATGGCAATCGTCATGGTGGTGATTATCGGAGGAATGTATGTTGCCGAGAACCGGTTCGGAAGGGATATGGAAGAATGAGCAGTATTAAAGTTTCCAAATTTAAAGACGGTCCCGTCCGGAAGAGCAGGGTCGGCATTATTATCAAGAAAACCGTCATTGTCATTGCGTCATTTATCATTGCGATGTTTTTCCTGATGCCGATGATTCTGACCGTGAGCAACTCTTTTATGTCGACGACGGAAATCAACGCCAATTACGGAAAGGTTTTTGCCACGTCGAACAGCGGCGGCAAGGTCTACATCAGCGATGTCGTAAAATTAAAACTGATTCCCGAGAGAGTGACGGGGGAACAGTATATCACGGTGCTTTTTAAAAGCCCGGATTATCTGTTTAAATTCTGGAACTCCGTCATCTATACGGTTCCGATTGCACTCTTACAGATTCTGCTAGCCCTCGGAGCCAGTTATGCGTTTTCGCGAATACAGGGAAAATGGAAGGAAGTGCTGTTCTTTATTTATATTATTGTCTGCCTGATGCCGTATCAGGTAACACTTGTTCCGAACTACATTGTGGCAGACTGGTTTCACATTTTAAATACCCGATGGGCAATCTGGCTTCCCGGTATTTCGTCGCCGTTTGCGGTTTACCTTCTGACCAAGTTTATGAAGCGTATTCCGAAAGCGCTTTATGAGGCGGCCAGAGTAGACGGGGCCAACGAATTCAAGATGTTTACGGCCATCAGCATGCCGCTTTGCAAGGGCGCGGCGTTTTCGGTCGGCATTTTGATTTTTATCGATTACTGGAACATGGTTGAACTTCCCTACATTCTGCTTTCCAAGGCAGAGAATCTGCAACCCTTAAGTATTTTCTTATCAAAAATCAACGCCGGCGAAGTCGGACTTGCCTTTGCCGTTGCGGTTATATATATGGTTCCCTGTATTTTGCTCTTCTTATACGGAGAGGATTACCTCGTGGAAGGTATTACGACACAGGGTGGTGTAAAAGGTTAAAACCCGTAAAAACGGAATTGTTGAAAGTTGTAATTTAAATGGTTCGGAGGAAATTATGAGCGAAGAAATCAAAACGGAGAACACCATGAGCGAAGAAAACAAAGCGGCAGGTGCTGTGGGTGAAGAAAGTACATCGCAGGGCACGACCATTGTGCATGCAAAGCCGGAGGAAGTATCGGTTGTTCAGCCGAAACCGGTCAGCACGGTGAAATCCATA
>OMRN01000053.1 GCA_900313265.1 uncultured Lachnospiraceae bacterium
AACGAAGGAAAGAGCATTAAATGCAGGCTGTATGATTAATGATTACACGCCGGCATCTTTCAACGAACTGATCCGGAATAACAGGATTTTCCGGGAGGGAACAGGAAAGTGAAAGAAGATTCTTATAAAATAAGGGGATTTCCGATGCATTTATCAGTCGGATTATACGGAAATATGATATAATACAAAAATAGGGGATAAAAATCATAAGTCATAAATGCCCGGGGGACGGTTTACCGTTAAGATGCATTTGACGAAGATGTACAGCGAAGTCTCCGGGCAGGTCTGAATGCACATTTAAGCAAACCGATCGAGCCGGATACTTTGTTTGAAATACTGGAGAATCTGATTTAGGAGGTTGGGGTATGAGTGATTTTGTCAAAAGCAGACTGAACATGAAAAGAAGGATTCTGATTGTTGATGATGAAGAAATCAACCGGATGCTTCTGAAAAACATTCTTTCAAATGATTATGAGGTGCTGCTTGCCGAAAACGGGAAAGAAGCACTGGAAATCGCGAGGAGTGAGAAAGAAAGACTGACCGCCATTTTGCTGGATTTGCGGATGCCCGTGATGGACGGATATGAATTCTTCGGACTCTTAAAGCAGGACGAAGTATTGAAGCGGATTCCGGTTATCGTATTAACGTCCGATAAGGAAGCGGAAGTAAAAAGCTTAAACATGGGCGTTGCCGATTTTATTCCGAAGCCGTATGATGTGCCGGAGGTAATACTCGCCAGAATCGGCAGAATCGTACAGCTGTATGAAGACCGGAATATCATTACGGCGACACAGTTTGATTCCGTGACGGAACTTTTTAACCGGGAATACTTCCTCGAGTATGAAACGATTGTGGACCAGTACTACCCGGAGGATGACAAGGATATGATTGCGGTGAATGTAAACCGCTTTCATGTGATTAACGCAACGCACGGACGTGAACTGGGAAACAAGGTATTATCGACCATCGGAAAATGCATTAAGGACTATGTCCATAATTATCACGGAATAGCGGGACGTTTTGATGCGGACAAGTTCTTTATTTACATTAAAGACGGGGATCATGCGGAAAAACTTTATGAAGCGATTTGTGCTTCCTTAAAAGATGTTCTGGAAGATACCGATTGCCGGATTCGTCTGGGTGTTTACAAGAAAGCGAGTGAGAATCCGGATATTGCAAGACGGCATGACTATGCACATCTGGCATGCAACAGCATCAAAGGAAACTACACGGAGCATGTCGCGTATTACGATGATGAAATCAGTAAAAGAGAGCATTATGAAGAAAAACTGATTCACGATCTTGATAAGGCACTGGCGGAAAAACAGTTTAAAGTTTTCTTCCAGCCGAAATATAAGATCCAGTCGGGCGAGCCGGAACTCGGCAGTGCGGAAGCATTAATCAGGTGGGTACATCCGGAGCTTGGAATGATCAGTCCGGGGGTCTTTATTCCTCTTTTTGAAGACAACGGATTAATCAGTAAAGTGGACTATTATGTATGGAAGGATGCGGCGGAACATGTTGCAAAATGGCGGAAGGAGTACGGTGTAAATATCCCCGTATCCGTGAACGTATCGCGAATGGATATGCTCAGTGAGAATCTTGCCGATGAATTTGTGTCGATTGTCGATGCGGCGGGAATTGATGTACAAAGCCTGCTTTTGGAAATAACGGAATCGGCATACACCGATGATAAGGCAAACATCATTGCGACTGTGAAGGAATTAAGGGAGAAGGGATTTCGAATCGAGATGGACGATTTCGGAACCGGATATTCGTCCTTAAACATGCTTACGGATCTGCCGTTTGATGTCTTAAAACTGGACATGGTTTTCGTGCGGAATATTCATTCGGATGAACGTGCGCTGAAACTTGTCGAGTTTATTATGGAAATCGCAAAGTACTTAAATGTTACCGTTGTAGCGGAAGGTGTGGAACTCAAAGAACAGTATGAACAGTTAAAACTTCTCGGGTGCGATGTGATTCAGGGATACTATTTTTCCAAACCTTTATGTGCAGACGATTTTGAAGAACTGCTTCGGAAGGAGATTAATCATGACAATTGAGAAATTAAATGAACTGGGTGCGGATACCAAAACCGGCCTGGCAAGATGTGCCGGCATGGAGGCTTTTTATTTAAGCCTTGTGGAAAAATCACTTCGGGATACGAAATATGATGAACTGGAAGGCCTTATTAATGAGCATAAATATAAAGAGGCTTTTGAAGTAGCACATGCCTTAAAAGGGGTATTGGCGAACCTTTCACTGACACCGGTTTTAAAACCGGTAAGTGAAATCACGGAGGGCTTAAGAAACCAGACGGAAATGGATTACAGCGCTCTTTTGGTTCAGATGAAGGAGGCACGGAACTGTTTCCTTGAACAGGCATAGTCTTTTCCGGACGGAGGCAGATTCTGGGTTATGGCGGAAGGAACGAAACGGCATTATTGTGAGCCGGATTACGTAAGAAGCATATGTGTAATCTATATTGTGTGTTTCTGGCACATGGTATCCTATACGGATATCAGCGGTTTTAAGAACTTTCGGTCACAGAATATTTTTGAGCAGATTACCTACTGTGTTCTGGCCTGCTTCATGATTATTTCCGGCTTTTTTGCATACAGGGAATATCACGGATTTAAAGATGTTTTAAAATACTATGCCGGCCGTTTTTTAAGACTCTGGCCGCTTTTTGCCATAGCGGAAATTGCCATGGTATTTCTTGGCATAAATGACAGGCAGATGCTGCCGTATGTCTTATGCGGCCTGGGATGGCTGAAAAAACCATATCCGCTGACTCTGTGGTTTGCGGGTGTGATTTTTTTATTCTGGCTGTTAAGTCCGCTATTGTCTATGAAAAAATGGCAGATTTCGGCCGGAATCGCGGTGACAGCAGAGGTAATCTTTGTCGCATTGAGTGTATTTTTCACGGCGGATGAAAGACTGTATTTCTACTGGCCGTTTTTTGCCGCAGGCTGTTTCTTCGGGAAGCTCATCCGGGAAAAGGATTTCCGGATTACAATTGACACGCTTCGCGGCAGGATTATTACGGTGGCGATTTCCCTGACTTGTATTGCACTGTCTGTGCTTATTTCGTTTATAACCGATTCGAAAGATTTTAAAACAGCGACAATTCCGGCAGCGGTATTATTCATAGCGGGATGGTTCTTTTTCTTTCACGTTCTTCATTGCAAATTTACCGATACGATTGCCCGGCACATAACCTATGCATCCATGTGCATGTATCTGTTCCACCGGGTTTTCTTTGAAATTTTATGCCGGAGGGCAGGCTTTAAAGTGAATTCCGTCGGAGCATGGATACTGGCGGTTCTTTTGATTTTTACGGCAGGATACGCGATTCAGTTTCTGTATGATTTTCTGACCGGATTGCCGAAGAAGGTTCTGAATCCGAAAACCGAAAAAGAATTACACTGACTATCGATTATTGACAGAAAGAATGATGTACCATATGGAGAGACCTGTTTTTGCTGATATTTCACTGGAATATAAGGATGAATGGAATCGGCGCATCATTTCCGATAACGTCGGTGCATGCGATTATGCATTTACCAATTGTTTTATCTGGTCGGAGAAATACAACGGAAAAATCGCCTCATGGGGCAATTGTATGATGGTTTCCTGTGAATTCGGGGACCGGAAAAGATTTTATTCGTTTCCGGTCGGGGGCAGCGATGAAGAAAAGGAGTCAATGCTTCTTGCACTCCGGGAAACGGAAGAGGAATTCGCTCTTTGCTGTGTGACAAAAGAGCAGGCAGACTGGCTTGACAATCATTTCCCCGGGGAATACGAGATGATTCCCT
>OMRN01000362.1 GCA_900313265.1 uncultured Lachnospiraceae bacterium
TGAATCTCCTTAAGCGCAGGCGCACTCCCGGATTTCACACGGACAGGATGTTTGGGATCCATCAGGTCCTCTTTCATCGTTAAAAGATTCTCCTGATACCCTTTATACTTAATCCGGAAACCGGAATCATTTTTTCCGGTAAACGTATCCGGATTGCTCTCCAATACCAATTCCGCCAGCTCGGCTTTAAGCGTATTTCCGGCTTCCGTTTTTGCTGAGTTATGATATTTTATTGCACGGTAAAAACGCAGCAAATTCTGCAATTCGACAAAAGATAACGTATGATTTTCATCCGTCATACGTTTTAACAGATACTCCATTTGCAGTACAGACCTTGCAGAGCTGTATGTACCAAGGTCCTTTAACTCTCTTTCCTGTTCCGGCAAAGTGCTTTCATCCAAAAAATCCTTCACAAAGTCTTCTTCGCTAACCTGCAGCAGTTTTAAAACAGCCTCCGATCCTTCTTCCTGCATGGCGTCAAGCGAAGCACAGAGTCCAAAGCCGTGAATTCTCTGATATTCCTGCCGGATTTCGCACTTAATACATTCATATGCATAAGTCGTAAACTTATTATTCCGGGATTTTTCATAATTACGAATGGCAGAAATCATACCCGTTCGTCCGGCCTGATAGAGATCCTCCAGGTCCTCCTCAAACAAAGGCTTACCAAGATTTTTCGATAAAAGATAATCCTTGCGGACTTTATATATTAAATCATCGAAATTATGAAACAGCTCTTCCCAGGCCTCGTTATCGCCTGCTTTCGCTTTTTCCAGCAATTCCGATACGTTTTTCTCCGAAAGATATTCCCTGCTGTACGCTTTTTTCCCCATTCTGTTTTTTGCCCCCGAAAATACAAAAGCTTTTTATTTATTCTTCTTCTCTCTGATAAATCTGAACCACATTGTTATCGAAATGCGGGATTGCATTCTTACTGAATACAGTCCCGCATACATTTTAAACCTTTGGTTTCAGATGCTTCTTTTTCATCCAACCTGACGGATTTTTTCCTTGGGCATGGCATTCACGGCTTCCAGCATCTTATCCTTCATCATTAAGAGGAATGAATCCTCGCGAACACCCGGATTTAATTCTTTATAAAAAACGCCTTTTCTTGTCTTAAGGTAAGCACGGACATTGCTGCTTTCATAATAATCATAGTGATCTGTTTTCTTCATTTTATTCAGTACCTGACCGGCGCTTATGCAGACACTCATCATGGTTTGAAAAACATTCCCGTCATTCTCCATATCTACCCATGCGCTGCCGTTACCGAAATACATATGTACATTACAGTCAAAGACAAGCCCTAAAGTTACGGTGTGATTTCCCTCAACCAGAGTTTCATTCGGAATATCAAAAGCTACAACGTAAACCTGATCATCCTTGGTTAAATTCACACCGATATTTTCCGGTTTACAATCCAAAAGCTGTTTACGCAAATTCAGATATTTTTCTGAAACATCTGCTGCTGCATCGGGAATCGGAGTGTCCGCTTCCTTCTCTTTCTTCTTCTTTAACTTATCAAATAATCCCATCTTTCCTTAGCTCCTTTCCGTTTTCTTCTTAATGCTTAATACGATTATAGCAGATATAATCAATACAATTCCACATCCGGACATAATTGTCAGTGGTTCCGAAAAAATAACAATTCCGATCAGTGTGGCTACTAACGGCTCTATCGTCGCGATAATACCGGCCTTGCTCGGCTCCACGTTCTTTAAGCCGAGTGTATATGTCAAAAAAGGAATTACTGCGGTAATGAACGCCGTCAGAATGCAAAAGAATAATAAAAATCCTATACTGTTTGCATTCGAAAATTTGGAAAACATGTCCGAAGGACGACAAATCAGCCATGACCCAACCGAAGCAAATATAAATGTATACGTCGTCACGGTAAACGGAGAATATTTGCGCAATGCTATTGTTCCCAGAATACTATATAAACCGTATCCTAATCCGGAACCGAGTCCGATAAGCAGTCCGACTAAAGTAATCCCGTTGCCGGACAGCCCGGAAACAAGAACGCAACCCGCAAAAGCAAGAATCAGTGCTATTATTTTCTTTCTGTCCAGTTTTTCGTGAAAAAACAAAACCGACATCAGCATAATCCAGATGGGCGAGGTATACAGTAAAATCGCCGCCGTCGAAAGTGACATCATTTTTATGGCTGTAAAATAGCAAACCGTAAAAAAGAGGATACTTCCGAATCCCAGTCCAAGAAAAAGCGGAATGTCTTTTAAACGAATTTTAAATCCGGAACGATCTTTGATCAGTAAAATCATTGCAAAGATAAGTGCCGCCAAAGTCACACGTATTGAAACGATCTGGATGGAACTAAACCCATACTCTCCGAGTGTTCTTACAAAAATACCCATGGTTCCCCAGAAGCAGGCAGCAATGATTATTAAAATTGTGCCTATAACATTATTTTTGTTTTTTCCCATATCTATAATATTTGACTCTTGTTTACCGCTTTAATCGGCTAAGCGCATCAAAAACATTTTTTCCCATGTGTCTGCTTACAATTGTTCAGGTTCGCACACTTATAGCATACCTCATTGGTACATGTATCTTTTACAAAAAACTCCCTTACATTTTCAAGTGTAGTATCTGCGATATTCGCCAACGCTTCATTCGTCAGAAATGCCTGGTGTGAGGTTACAATTACGTTCGGCATCGAAATCAGTCTTGCCAGTGTGTCATCATTAACGATGTGATTGGAATAATCGTGGAAGAACACATTTGATTCCTCTTCATAAACATCCAGACATGCAGCTCCGACATGACGCGCTTTAATTCCCTCAACCAATGCATCGGAATCAATCAATGCACCTCTGGACGTGTTTATGATTACAACACCCTTTTTCATTTTTGCTATCGAGTCCGCATTGATCAAATGACGGTTCTCTTCCGTCAGCGGACAGTGCAGCGAAATAATATCACTTCTTTCCCAAAGTTCATCCATTGCCACATATTCGATACCGGAATCCTTTGCGGGGAACTTATCATAGGCTATGACATTCATCCCGAATCCCCTGCAGATATCTATAAAAATCCTTCCGATTTTACCGGTTCCCACAACACCGACGGTCTTCCCGTGAAGATCAAATCCCGTCAGACCGTTCAGGCTGAAATTAAAATCCTTTGTACGAATATATGCTTTGTGGATTCTTCGAATCGATGTAAGTAAAAGTGCCATGGCATGTTCAGCCACCGCATAGGGGGAATACGCGGGAACACGAACCACATGTATTTTTCCATAGGCATATTCAATATCGACATTATTGTATCCCGCACAGCGAAGGGCAATCAGTTTCACGCCCATTTGCTGCATTCTGTCGATTACAGCGCGATTGACATCATCATTCACAAAGACGCAGACAACATCGCATCCTTCGGCCAGTTTGCAGGTATCCTCCGTCAGTCTGGTTTCCAGATATATTATTTCAAATTCGTCATTTGCATTTGAATTAACAAATGACTGCTTATCGTAATCCTTCGCATCAAAAAACGCAATTTTAATTTTTCCCATGGCAACCTCCTTACATTTTTATCAAATCATCCAAGATTTCACCGATATCCCCGTTAATGCACAGACTTCTCAGTACAATCGCATCAGGGCAAAGATTCATATTTACTTTTTTTATTATAACATAAGAGGCAGTGTGAATGTCACACTGCCTTTGGTGTTTTTGTTATATCTTGCTTTTTTTGATGTTCATGACGCTTAAACCCCGTCCTCCAGCTTCAATACCGGTGCTATCCTCTTGGAAATAAAAACCGCAAGTGCCATCTTAATCAGATCCGGTATGATAAACGGGAATACGCACCACCCGAGAA
>OMRN01000025.1 GCA_900313265.1 uncultured Lachnospiraceae bacterium
AAGCGGACACGCCGGGGACGGGGTTTTTATACCGAAAACATACCGGTATCCGCCGTCATCCCCCGCGCGGAAAATTCCGACGACACCGTCGTAGCTCTTCACACATTCGTTAATGATTTCGCGGCTCTGGACTTCATCGACTTCCGGATAAAATGCCGCCATCATGCCGGGCCCTAAAATCACTGCTTCGTTATTCGAAGCCGTCACAGCGGGAATTGATTCCTCCGCATCGGCATCTTTTCCGTTCTCCAACGCATCGGCATAATTCTTTTGTGTATTTAAAAGCGACGAAATCAGCAGCTTCGTAATCTGCCTCTTCAGTGCCTTGTTTTCTTCGTGCAAAGCCGCATTTTTCTCACAGAAAATTCCGGCCGCATCTGCCGACTCCCCACGGACGGAAGAGAAAATTTTCATCATTTTTGCCTCTTCTTCATGGAGCATCACATAATCTTTATAGGCTTTCTCCCCGGCAATTAATGTAATTCTCGTGCCTCCCCTGTGCGGCATCGTATCGATTACCTTTACGGCTCCGATTTCACCCGTGGTATGAAGTGCGGGCGCACAGCAGGCACAAAGATCGTAGCCTTCGATTTCAACCAGGCGTACGCCTTCCGTCAGTTCGAGTTTGCTTCGAAATTCCAGGCTGCCCACTTCATCCGGCGACGGAAAATGAACTTTTACCGGGACATTTTTCCAAACGACGCGGTTGCATTCTTCCTCAATCCGTGCCACATCCTCACCGGAGAGCGGGCCTCCGAGATCGAAAGTCACCACGTCCGATAAGTGAAACCCGACATTGTCATATCCGAAATCGCGGAACGCAATTCCGCAGAATAAATGCTCCGCAATATGCATCTGCATACGCGCAAAACGAAGATGTGAATCCACTTCTCCGGTAATCGGCTGCCCTATGGCGAATCCGGCCGCGGCAAACTCTTCCGGGGTACATTCAAGAACATGTAAAACCCTTCCTTCGCTTCGCTTTACATCAATTACCTTAAATCCTCCGAGCCAGCCTTCATCCGCCCTCTGGCCTCCCCCTTCCGGGAAAAATACGGTCCGGTCAAGTTCAAGTAAAGCCTTACCTTCTTCATTTGCCGACACAGTAAGAACGGTGCTCTCCGTCTGAAACACATAGGCATCCGTTTCGCATATTAATTCTGTTTTGCTTTCTTCTCTTTCGTTCTTCATCTTATCTCCCGGATGAGCTCTTCATTTCTCATATTACTTATATTCCCATGTTACTTATATTCCCATGTTACTTATATTCTCATGTTACTTAAATCGAAAAGAGACGATTGCAGTCTGTCGGTTTTTGCCGACTGCACACCGTCCCTTTGTGTTTTTCTTTTGTACCGGGCTGTTCTTTATGTCTTACCGGCTGGGAATATATCTTTTGATGACGGATGCCAGACCTGATGTCGGCATCGTCTGGATCCATACCTGTCCGGGGCCGGTAAGCTTGGTATTGAAGAATCCCTCTCCGCCGACTAACATATTTCCGAGACCCTTTACGGTTTCAATGTCCATCGTCACGGTCGATTCCATGGCGCATAAGTTTCCGGTCTGAACCAGTAAAACTTCACCTGCCGCCAGGTTCTTATTAATCAGTGTTCCGCCGCCCTGCAGGAATAAAAGTCCGTTTCCCACAAACTTCTGCATGATGAATCCTTCACCGCCGAATACACCGGTTCCGAGCTTTCTCTGGAATGCGATTTCCATATCCACGCTCTCCTGACGAACCAGAAACGATGACTTCTGGGCGATAATCACATTCTCCGGAGAAACCTCCATCACAAGGATTTCACCGGGAACATCCGGAGCAAACGTAATGCTGCCGGCTCCTCCTCTCGCGGCATAAACATTTTCAAAAATATTCTCGCCGGAGAGCATCTTTCCGAGTGCTTTCTTTGCACCGCCCACAGTTGTCGACATCTCCATATTGGGTGTCATCCATGCCATGGCTCCGTTCTGGCAGCGTACGGCTTCGTCCGTCTCCAGATCAACGGTTACAATCGGAAACGGGTGTCCTTTGATTTCATACTTCATTCCTGAATCCTCCCTGTTTTATTCATTTCATCTATCCGCAATCATTTTGTCTCTGTCTGCGATACGGTTCCTTATCTGTGATACAGTTTCTTTGTCTGGTATACCGGCTCACAGGTTAAGTTCACGCCGAGTTTCCGGAATACATTTACATCAACCGGCGACAGAATGACACTCGAATGAACCTCGCTTCCCTTTAACGACTGAATCTGCTGCATGGCAAGTTCCGCGCGGTCATCGGTAGTCGCACAGATGGAAAGTGCAATCAGCACTTCATCGGTATGGAGTCTCGGGTTGTGGTTCCCGAGATGATTTACTTTCAGATCCTGAATCGGTTCGATGGTCGTCGGAGAAATCAGTTCCGCATCATCATCGATTCCCGCAAGTAATTTCAGTGCATTTAAAAGCAGTGCCGAAGATGCTCCGAGAAGTGAACTGGTTTTTCCGGTCACGATTCTGCCGTCCGGAAGTTCCATGGCTGCTGCCGGTTCTCCGGTTGTCTCCGCCTTCACTCTGGCCTGGCTGACCACCGCACGGTCATCCACGGTAATTCCCGCCTGTTTCATCAAAAGTTCAATCTTGTAAACCTGATCCATATCCGCACCGCCCTGGATGACCTGGCAGCGGGTATTGAAGTAACGGCGGATGATTTCCTGCTTGCTGGCTTCGCGGCAGACTTCATCGTCCACGATGCCGAAACCGGCCATGTTTACGCCCATATCGGTCGGTGATTTGTACGGCGACTCTCCCATGATTTTCTCAAACATGGCGTTAAGCACCGGAAAAATCTCCACATCGCGATTGTAATTGACCGTTGTCTCACCGTAAGCATCCAGGTGGAACGGGTCAATCATATTGACATCGTTTAAATCCGCCGTAGCGGCTTCATAGGCTAAGTTTACGGGATGTTTTAAGGGTAAATTCCAGATCGGGAAAGTCTCGTATTTGGCATATCCCGCCTTGATTCCGCGCTTGTACTCATGGTAAACCTGCGACAGACAGGTTGCCATTTTTCCGCTTCCGGGACCCGGCGCGGTGATAACGATTAAGGAACGGGTCGTTTCAATATATTCGTTCTTTCCGTATCCATCGTCCGATACGATGTACGGAATATTCGAAGGATATCCTTCAATCGGATAATGACGGTATACCTTCATTCCCAGCGATTCGAGTTTCTTCTGATAGGAAATGGCGCTGGGCTGATTCGCAAAATGGGTAAGGCAGACGCTGCCGACATAGAGTCCGTATCCGCGAAAGGCATCGATTAGACGAAGCACATCCATGTCATAGGTAATGCCGAGATCCGAACGGACTTTGTTCTTCTCGATATCCTGTGCGGAAATGACGATAACGATCTCCGCTTCGTCTTTCAACTGCGTTAACATTTTAATCTTGCTGTCCGGCTTGAACCCGGGAAGGACACGGGACGCATGATAATCATCGAATAACTTTCCGCCGAATTCCAAATACAGTTTTCCGCCGAAAGCCCCGATACGCTCCTTGATTCTCTCCGACTGCATTTTTAAATATTTGTCGTTGTCAAAGCCTGTCTTGTACATATTCACCCCTTCAGTTTTCACTATGTAATAAGTATTTGCAAATCATTTCTATTATACGGTCAACGACGGATAAAATCAATAAAAGACGCTTGAAACCAAGCGTCTTTTACATTCTTTCTTTCGTTTGCGATTACTCGATTCCGTTCTCGCGAATATATTCCACAGCGTCTCCGACGGTAACAATACCTTCTAAATCTTCCTGCGGAATCTCAACGCCGAATTCTTCCTCGATTGCCATGGCAAGCTCAAATAAATCCAGGGAATCCAGTCCGAGATCATCTTTAAACGAGGTATCCTCGGTAATATCATCCTCTTCAATATTAAGCTGTTCCATCATAATGGCTTTGATTTTTTCGTACATAAGTATAACTCCTTTACATTATGTTTTCGATTATGAGTATAGTATTCCCTATATCCTTTGTCAACAAATTATATTAAAAGCGCCTGATAAACATCCCTTTTGCTGATTCCGCGGTCGGTCGCCGCTTTCTTCATGGCTTCTTTCCTCTCCAATCCCTGCGCTTCATACATCGCCACATGTTCCGCTATCGTCATGTTTTCAAAACTTTCTTTCTTAAGAGCGGATAGTTCCTCTTCGTCCATTCCCCTGATTACGAGAACATACTCGCCCTTCGGTTCGTGGCTTTCGTAATACTCCGCCGCGGACGAAATCGTAAACGACACGGCCTCTTCGAATTTCTTCGTAAGTTCCCGGCATAGAACGATTTCGCGGTCTCCCAGCGCTTCCTGAAGTTCCTTTAATGTTCCTTTTAAATGATGCGGGGCCTCATATAAAATGACGGTCCGGGTCTCTTTCTCCAGCGATTTAAGGACCTCTTTTCTCTCCTTTTTCTCCTTCGGAAGAAAGCCC
>OMRN01000077.1 GCA_900313265.1 uncultured Lachnospiraceae bacterium
AAACACTGCAAAGCAGATTGAGGAGATGGGTGCGGATTCCATCTGTATCAAGGATATGGCAGGTCTTTTACTTCCTTATACCGCTGCAGAATTAATCAAGGCAATGAAGGAAAATACAAACCTTCCGATTCAGCTGCACACCCACTATACTTCAGGTGTTGCTTCCATGACCCAGTTAAAGGCAGTAGAAGCAGGTGTTGACGTAATCGACTGTGCAATTTCTCCTTTCGCACTCGGTACTTCCCAGCCCGCTACCGAAGTTATGGTTGAGACCTTCAAGGGAACTCCTTATGATTCAGGTCTGGATCAGAAGATTCTTGCGGAAATCGCAGATTACTTCCGTCCTTACAGAGAAGAGTGCTTGGCAAGCGGACTTATGAATACCAAGGTTTTAGGTGTAAACATCAAGACCCTGCTTTATCAGGTACCCGGCGGTATGCTTTCCAACATGGTAAGCCAGTTAAAAGAGCAGCATGCAGAAGACCGTTACAACGATGTTCTTGAAGAAATCCCGAGAGTACGTAAGGACTGCGGTGAACCGCCCCT
Organism: uncultured Lachnospiraceae bacterium; assembly: GCA_900313265.1. Classification (GTDB taxonomy): domain Bacteria; phylum Bacillota; class Clostridia; order Lachnospirales; family Lachnospiraceae; genus UBA3766. The sequence continues at coordinate 547 of OMRN01000077.1, forward strand.
TGTTACTCCTTCTTCACAGATTGTCGGAACCCAGGCTATCTTCAATGTATTAATGGGAGAGCGTTACAAGATGGCTACCGGCGAATTCAAGGATTTACTTCGCGGTAACTACGGTCAGACCGTTAAACCCATGGATCAGGCCGTTATTGACAAGGTAATTCCGGGCGAGCCGAGATCTACCGCAAGATCTGCCGAAGCAACCGGTCATACCGAGCCCGAGCTTGCAAAGATTGAGGCGGAAATGAAAGAGTGGAAGCAGCAGGATGAGGATGTTCTTTCCTACGCACTGTTCCCTCAGGTTGCCACCGAGTTCTTCAAATATCGTATGGCTCAGCAGGAAAAGGTTGATTTAACCGAAGCGGATACCAAAAACGGAGCTTATCCGGTTTAATGTAAATTTATGGATTTTTGAATGTTTAAAAACGGTGGGCTTCTGCGTATGCAGGGGCCCTCTTGTGTTTAAAAATGTTATTGCAGGGGAAGTTTTGTGTGAAGGGGAAGGGGGATTTTCATGAGAATTTTATTTATCGGAGGTACGGGAACCATTTCGCAGGCAATTACAAGAAAACTTGTGGCAGACGGGGAAGAAGTTATTCTTGTAAACAGGGGAAACCGGAATGGTGAATTTGAAGGAAAAGTAAAGCAGATTACCGTAAAGGATGTCAATGACGAAGAAGAGTTTTCCTCTGCCATCCGGAAATTTTTAGATAATCAGGGTGCGGGGACCGGCGAAAAATTCTTTGACTCGGTCTGCGATTTTATCGGCTTTCATAAAGAGCAAATTGAACGCGATGTCCGGATTTTTAAAGGAAATACAAAGCAGTTTATGTATATTTCCTCCGCGTCGGCCTATCATAAACCGGTGAAAGACTATGTTATTACGGAAGGAACGTCTCTTGCAAATCCTTACTGGCAGTATTCGAGGGATAAAATCGAATGCGAAGATTATCTCATGGAAGAATATAAAAAAGACGGATTTCCGGTAACAATTATCCGTCCGAGTCATACTTATGATGAAAGAAGTGTGCCTTTGGGGGTTCATGGAAAGAACGGTTCCTATCAGGTAATAAAACGAATGATGGAAGGAAAACCCGTTATCATTCACGGAGACGGAACAAGTCTGTGGCGAATGACGTTTAATGAAGATTTTGCGAAGGGATTTACCGGATTAATCGGTAATCCTCATGCCATCGGCGAATCGTTCCATATTACCAATGAGGAAACGCTGACGTGGAACCAGATTTATGAAACAATTGCAAAAGTGCTGGGTGTTGAACTGAAGCCATATTATGTATCGAGCGATTTCCTTGCATCCTGCAGCGATTATGATTTTACGGGCTCACTCATCGGCGATAAATCAAACAGCGTTGTATTTGATAATTCCAAACTGCATCGTGCCGTGCCGGGGCTTGCCATGAATATCCGTTTTGAAGAAGGCATCAGGCGTACTATCGGGTATGTACTTGGTCATGAGGAATGTCAGTCGGAAGATCCGGAATTCGATGCCTGGTGCGATACGGTGATTGAGAATCTCGAAGAAGCAAAGAAGCGGATAAATCGTGGAAGAAATGCGTAAAATACGCAAATAATTCGGAAAACAAACATGAAAACGGTTGTAATCGGAGGAGGACCTGCCGGAATTGCGGCAGCATATGCTGCGGCGGAAGCGGGAGATGAGGTGCTCCTTCTTGAGAAAAATGAAAAGCTCGGGAAAAAGCTCTTTATTACGGGGAAAGGAAGATGCAATGTTACCAATGCCTGCGATAAGGATGCTTTCTTCGAACATGTCGTGAGTAATCCGAAATTTCTTTATTCGGCCTATTCCGGTTTTGACAATCAGGCGTTCATGAAGCTGATTGAAGAAAACGGAACGGAACTGAAGATTGAACGCGGAGACCGGGTTTTTCCGGTAAGCGATCATTCTTATGACATCATTGATGCGTTGAAGAATGCGCTGAAAAAGGCAGGCGTAAAGGTACGGTTAAATGCGCAGGTCAGTGATATTCTGACTTGCAGGAAAGAGCATGCTGCGACAGCGGAGGATGTTTCCGCTCCATCGTCAAAAACCGCAAAGGATAAATCTGTTCATACGGAACGGATGGTTCAGGGTGTGAAATTATCGAGCGGTGAGGCGATTTTTGCGGATAAAGTTGTTATCGCCACCGGAGGAATTTCCTATCCGTCCACCGGTTCGACCGGTGACGGTCACCGGTTTGCGCAAAAGTCGGGGCACAGAATCGTTCCGCTTAAACCGGCACTGGTTCCTTTTGATACGAAGGAAGAATGGGTGACTTCCCTGCAGGGGTTAAGCCTTAAAAATGTAAAGCTTTCGCTTTATGTGGATGATAAATTAAAGTACAGTGAAATGGGGGAAATGCTTTTTACGCATTTCGGAATCAGCGGACCGCTTGTGCTTACGGCAAGCAGCGTTTTAGCGGGGATAGACGCATACCGGAAATGTGAAGTTTTTCTGGATTTAAAACCTGCGCTTTCCGATAAGGAATTCGATTCAAGGCTGATTCGCGAACTTGAAAACGGCAATAAAAAGGAAATCAAAAATATTCTGAAAAATATTTATCCGCTGAAACTGGCCGCCATCGCCTGCGATATTACGGGAATCGACCCTTATAAGAAATGCAACGAAATCAATAAAGAAGAGAGAAAGAAACTGTTTTCCTTTACCAAAAATATGAAGATTACCGTTCTCGGAACCAGGGATTTTAATGAAGCCATTGTTACGCACGGCGGCGTTTCGGTGAAGGATGTGAATCCGAAAAC
>OMRN01000154.1 GCA_900313265.1 uncultured Lachnospiraceae bacterium
TCCTCACCGCCAAGCGCAATCTCATTGTGGGGAATGGCGGAATTATAGTAGATGGAATCACCTTCATGAAGGATTTCCACGTTGTCTCCGACTACCATTTTCAGGCTTCCCTTTACGACAATGTCAAGTTCCTGGCCGACATGCGTGGAATATTCATAAGGTGGATTGAGTGCTTCCTGTGAATACGGAATACGTACAAAAAACGGCTCGGCTAACTTATTCTTAAACTTGGATGCCAGACGGAAATACTCGAATCCTTCGCGGCGTACGATCTGATCTCCCTCGCCTCTGCGGGTTACGGTTACTTCGGAAAGGGCCGGACTTTCACCTTCCATTAAGTCCGTCATTTCCACATTGCAGACCTGTGCAATCTTGTAAATGAACGTGAAAGAGAAATCTTCCTCTCCGGATTCAAGGCGTGCGTATTCATCGGCCGATATTCCGATTTTCTTTGCCAGCGCTTCCTGTGATAAATTCATATCCTCGCGCAGTGCACGGATACGTCTTGCCACCTCATGGATTTCGTTTTCAAGCTGTGCTGTCGTGTTCATGATGTCCTCCCTGTTGTTTTAATAACGATTCTTTTTCCTTCAGAGCACTCATAAATGCTTCGCATTTATTTCGTGTCTGAGTAGTGTCTGCTGGTTTTGTCCTTCTCCATAAACAAAGAACCCGTCCCATGTTTTCGCATGAGACGGGTTGAAATTTCAATCCGCGGTACCACTCAGCTTCGCCTTAAAAAGGCGCCCTCAGCAGGCTCTGTCAAGCCCTTTGCTTTAACGCAGCAACTACGTGAACGTCTACTCAGGATTCATCATCCTTTTGGGGTCCCGGCTCAGAAGGGATAACGCTCGTGCTTTCAATTGTTGTCTTTCACCAGCCGACAACTCTCTGTGAATTGAAATTGCCCGTGTCTTCTTCGTCACAGCCTTTCACTATTTGCTAAAATATCACCTGTTTGAATTTTTGTCAACATAAAATGTCAAAAAACATTTACAGGTTTTTATCCGTTTAAATCTATTCGGTCTTTAACATGTAGTAAATATACGTTACCTTCCCCACATTTACCTGAACGCGAAGGTAGGAATCTTCCTTGCGGTACGTATACTCGTACCCGTCCGATTTGTACGGATCTCCGTATAATTCACGCATTTTTTTATCCGTATCGCCGACCGTTAATCCTTCCGGTGTGGAAGATAAATCGTCGGTTAAATAAATGGCGGAAACAAGACTTTGATCCGGATATTCCGCAATATAGATTTCACAGTGATCGTAGGTATAAACCTTGTCCATTCCGTCGAGCGCACAGCTGGGAGCTTCAAACGTGCTCTCCGGCTCTCCGAGGAGTGCCACAACCTCATCGGACGGCATGTTGATATAAATGTCTCCCTCTCCGTTTTTCGTAACGGCATGATAGAAAAATCCGCTGTAGGATTTTTTCTCTTCCGTTGCCTTCACTTCTTCCGTTTCCTTTGTATCAGTCGAAGCTAAAACTTCCTGCTCTGCCTGCGGCTTGTCAATTCTCTTTACCTCGTCTTCGGGTACGGATGCCGAAGTACATGCCGTCATAACCGTTGCCGCCGCCAGGGCAAGAAACATCATTGCCTGTTTTGTTTTCATTCCTTCACTTCTCTTTCCGTTCATTCCAAACTGCTGTCATATCAGACTCAGAAGAACTATTTTCCCTGCCCGTTTGTCGCACCTGCATTCAAAAACACTCGAGCAGGACTTATCGCGCAAAATGGATTTTAACATATCCTTATCGGAAATGGCAACCGAAAATTATCACTCGGACTTTTCCTTTGTGCGTTTCTTAAAAATAAGACTTCTGAAAAGCACCAGATTCAGTACGATAAAATATACCACCATAATGCCGAATGTGATAAAGGTCGCCATGTCGCTTTTCGGGCAGAATGCAGCAAGAAGCATCATCGGAAAACCGAGTACGATTGCCGGGAACGTCTGATAAACCACATTGTCGGAAGCCGGTGTTTCAAACATCGGATCGATTTCACGAAGAAGAATAACGCCGGTGGATGCCGTTCCGGTGAGCATTCCGAACATAACCAGGAATTCCTCGTGACGATAACCGTAAAAGAGTTTCTTTGAAATGAGTTTAATATATAAAAACGTAAACACCACGCCGAGAAGGGCCATAATCAGTAATACCGCCCAGTAATCCTTAATGATATCCAGCTGGATGGCACCGATTCCGGCAACAATCATAATATCAAACGCAAATCCCGCAATACGGCTTAAAAGAAAATTATTGATGTAATCGCGGTGCATGATTTTTCCCTTTTTCAAAAGTTTTAAAACGAGCTTCATCAAAACGGCCACCAGCGTTCCGATTAGGAAATTGAATCCGAAAATCGTTGACCGAAGTCCGGCGCCGGTGATTTTTCCGAGCAGATACATGATGCCAAACGCAATCGCATAGCAGATCACAACCAAAGCAATCTGCACAGTCAGTTTGTCCATGGATTCCACCATCGGGATTTCGTCTTCATCTTCAACCTTCTCCGCATTCATGCGAAAAATATTCTCACGGATTTCGATATCACCTTTTCTGCGGTGATAAGCCAGATAAATGATGCCTCCGATGCTGGCAGCCAAAAAACCGAGCGCCGCAACCGTAAGACCGAACGACTTGCCGCCCGTAAAACCGAAATCACTTTCGTAAATCGATCCGAAATTCAGTGCCTGTCCGGTTCCCTGTCCGAAACCGAAGGAAAGAAGCAGTCCCGCGGCCTTTAAAATCTTCGGAAGAAAGAAAGATGCAACTGTTGTGACGGAAAGTCCGATGATTCCCTGTAAAAGATAGGTATTCACCGTGACGATGCCCGAATTTACAACATCTTTGACTCTTCCCTTTCCTTTCTCATCACTACCCGTCTTACGAAGCGTCATCGCAATAAAACCGATGGCAAGACAGTGATAGGTTAAAATTTCCATGATTTCCAATCCGGTCAGGGCTGTTTGGTGTTCAAACATAAAATACTGGAAAAAGTATTTTCCCGAGACAATCTTGCAAACAGTGGAAATTAAAAGCAGGATAATTCCCCCGATTACTGAGACGGGAATTAAAGATTTCCGTAAAAAGGGGATGTTTCTTTTCAGTATGTTTCCAAGTAAGAGTCCTCCGAGAATGATTCCCATCAGTAAAATTACCGACCAGACCGAAAGATCCGAAAATGCGATTCCGCTTGACATTTATTTTCCTCCCTTGCTTGAATTCAGTTTCTTAATAAAAATCAGATATGCTTCACCGGGATATTTTTGTTTTCCCTTGATTTCATAGTATTTCCCGTCTTTGGTTGCAATCAGCAGTATTCCGTAGGAATAAATGCTTACATCCGAAATCTCCGCAATCGGAACGGATACCTCTCCGACGCTGATTTCGTCGACGGTAAGCACCAAATCTCCGCTGCTTAATACTTCATCCTTATGGTCTTTTTCAATCCGGTGGATAGCCAGAGAAGGACTTCGAAGCAGTATTTTATCGGCCTTTCCGACTTCTTTTTTTCCGGCCACACCGTTTTCAGCCTCTTTATCTTCGACGCTGTCCGGCAAAACCGTATTATCGATATAATCCCTCTGCCAGAAATCCCACTCCGTGACGGTACGATACGGAATTTTCTCTCCCTTTAACATTCCGTATTCATCTATTGTACCACGAAGACCGCAATTGCAGAAAAATTCTTTTTTCTTGGAACGGATTGTGCCGAATTCTTTACAGGAAGGACACAGGTAAAGCTGCAGTTCAATGTTCTCCGCCGGTCTTTTCCCTTTGTGAGCGGACGGGTTTTCATAAGCATCCACGGCAAGGTCTTTGATGATATGCTCATAGAATTCTTCCTCACTCATTGAGGCGATTTCTTCTTTCGAATACTCCGCGGCTTTCTCAATTCTTATACGGCCTTTGCGGATTCCCTTTCCCCACCGGGGGGTTGTCAGAAAACCGCCGTGAATGCGTATCATTACAACCGGGCATTTTAACTTCTGTAAAACCGCCGCCGTTACGGGCGCAATCTCTCCCGTCCGTCCGTTTCCCGAGCGCAAGCCTTCCGGAGCGAGTAAAACTTTGTATCCGGCTCTTAAAATGCGGCTCATTTCCAGGACAACGCCCGCTCCGTTTGTCCCCTTTTTCTTCAGAATCGGAGCAACAAACGTCTTAAGAATTGCTCCCGCAAGCGGGACCCGTACAAGATGCTCGCTTGCCACACAGTACATAAACTCATGAAATGCATCGATAATCCAAACGGCATCGAAATCGGTTACATGATTGTACAAAATCACGCACGGACCTTCCGGCAGTGACATTTCCCCGCTTTTTTCCACACCGAAAAGCCACTTGAAAAAGGGTACAATAAGAAAGCAGCAGAATTTTCTTTCTGCCTCAAAAAACGAATGTCTTTTTTTGAGATCCGGTGCTTTCTTTGCTTTTGTCAA
>OMRN01000056.1 GCA_900313265.1 uncultured Lachnospiraceae bacterium
TATCCTTTGAGAGAAAACTCTTTTGGGCGGTCTTCAAAAATCAGGTACTTGATCATGTGACCGTAATCGTTATCATGTTACTTATTCTTAACGCAGGCATTGCAAGAATGGTATTCGGTAAGCACCAAGCGGCTCCCGGACTAATCGGAGCAATCGTGCATGTCAGGATAGAGAGATCAGCACGCTTTTTATTCTTCGCCATGATCATAATTGCAGCTTTCGGCATTCCGATACTGGTTTATTACATTACGAATGCGGTATGCAGGCTGAATGTGGTAAAAAAGCATAAGTACATCGCATATCATGCCATCGTAAAAAGCGTAAAATCTTACAAGCTTAATATTTCATACGGAGGCAGGCATTACAGTTATAAATACACTACCTGTGTAGGCATACGTGAGAAGAATGTTCACGATACGAAAGCGATTCTGATCTTTATTCCGGATGACGTTCTTGTTTTCCCTGACAAGGAACAGCAGACCTGAACTGAATGCAAAATACGCAGCCAAGTTCAGACAGGAGAATAGTAAGTGAATCATTAGTTATAAAACAGTATTATTTATTTAGCAGTAAATCAGTTGCTGTTTACAGAATAGATGCTGAGAAGATATCCTGCAAAGCAAAATAGCTTCTTGGGCCGAAAAGCAATGGAAAATTCAAACAAATTACAGAAAATAGAATATAGGCAAGCGGTTATAGAAGACGCTGAGTTATTGATGAATATTTATAATGCTTCTTTTTATGACGATTATATTCGATTTGGCTCGTGTCCGGGATATGGGCAAACAAAAGAAATGATGGAAGAGTCTATCAGTAAATATCTGAAACACATCATACTATGTGATAATGAACCTGTTGGTTGTGTATCGTGCATAAAACTGGCAAAAGGAGTGTATGAGGTTGGCTGTTTGTGCGTAATTCCTGAGTATCAAGGAAAAGGGATTGGGACACAGGCAATTCGATTTATAAAGAACTTTTATGAAGATTGGGAGAGACTAACTTTAGTTACACCAATAGACAAGAAAGAAAATGTGAAGTTTTATACTGAAAAATGTGGATTTCGCATAGAATCAATTGAAAGAGACGGCAATGTAGAACTTTTTCGATTTGTCGCTGTAAGATAATTACAGTCGATTAACATATGAGGATGTTATTCGTAAAGAAAAATCGGAAGATTGTTAAACTTTTAGGGGATGTGAAAAATAATGGAATATAGAACAATTAACATAAAAGATTATGATGAGATTTTTGAGTTATGGAACAGTACGGAACAAAGTCGGCGGGCATTAAATCCCGTGGATGACACTCGTGAAGGAATTGACAGATACCTGAAGAGAAATCCCAATACCTGTTTTGCCGCTGTAACGGATGATAAAATTGTCGGTGTGATTTTGACAGGACATGACGGAAGAAGAGGAATTATTCATCATATGTGTGTTCATCCGGATTATCGTCGCAGAGGGATAGCCGGCCAACTTGTATCTTTGGCAGAAGATGCATTGAAAAAGGAAGGGATTCAAAAGGTATTCGGTCTGGTATTTAAGGATAATGATACAGCCAATTTTTTTTGGGAGCAGCAAGGCTATTCAATCAGGACAAATTTGAATTATCGAAATAAGAGTCTGAATGACAATATTCCAACAGGTGAGTAGTTCAGTTTTATTATTATAACATCATAATTTCTTGCATTTTTATGCTATGGTAATGTATGATATAAGAAAGGAAACAAAGGTGTTTCATCCAATGGTGATGGAATGCCTTTTTCTTATTTAGAGGAGGTGACAAACAATTATGGCAGCTTTTGATAAAGTAAAAAGCGGAATCCCGGAGTTCGATGAAGCAATGGATTATATCCGTCTGGGGGATAATGTTGTCTGGCGTGTATCTGATCTTTCGCAGTTTAAAATGTTTATGGAGCCTTATATCAGGCAGGCAATTGAGGATAAACGGAATATCATTTATTTCCGTTTTGCTTCTCATGAGCCTTTAATAGAGGAATGTAAGGAAGTAAAGACCGTAAATGTTCCGCTGTCCCATCGTTTTGAAAATTTTACCGTCGATATTCATAACGTGATTGAAAGGGAAGGAAAAGATGCGTTCTATGTATTTGACTGTCTTTCCGAACTTCAGACGGCATGGGCAACGGATCTTATGATGGGGAATTTTTTTCGTGTCACCTGTCCGTTTCTGTTTATTCTGGATACGGTTGCATTTTTCCCGATTATCCGCGGAAAGCATTCCGTACAGGCAATCAATAAAATCTTAAACACAACACAGCTTTTCTTTGATGTATATTCTGACAAAAAGAACGTATATGTGCGTCCCGAGAAAGTATGGAACCGGAATTCCGATACCATGTTTCTTCCGCACACCTATAATCCGGAAACCGGTTATTTCCGTCCAATCCTCGATGGTGTAATATCAAGCAGATTCTACCAGACACTCGGAAATGCACAACGTTCGGCGGAAGAACAGTATTCCGACTCGTGGGATCGATTTTTCAGCCGCGCAAAAACCCTGAAGGAAAGCGGAATGGATATCTCTTCAGACTGTGAAAAAATGTGTGATATCATGATGACGCGCGATGAAAAGATGCGGGAAATGGTAAAGAGGAATTTTACGCCGGATGATTATTTTGCTGTCAGGGATCATATGGTGGGAACGGGAATGATTGGCGGAAAGGCTTGCGGTATGCTTCTTGCCAGAGCCATTATCCGGAATAAGGAACCGGATATCAGTGAAGTACTTGAACCACATGATTCTTTCTATGTCGGTTCCGATGTCTACTATACCTATATCGTGGACAATAATTTGTGGGATACGAGAATTAAACAAAGAACGGAGGAAGGGTATTTTTCGCTTGCGGAAGAATTTGCGGAAAAATTGATGGGCGGGACTTTTTCTGCCACTTTGCGGGAACAGTTTGTTCGTATAATTGAGTATTACGGACAGGATCCGTATATTATCCGTTCCAGCAGTATTCTCGAAGACGGTTTCGGAAATGCATTTGCCGGAAAGTATGAATCGGTATTCTGTATTAACAGAGGAAGCATAGAGGAACGAATCGAAGAGTTTGAACATGCCATAAAAGTGGTATATGCAAGTTCCATGAGCCTTTCAGCACTTGATTACAGAAAAAGGAGAGGCCTGGATAAACGGGATGAGCAGATGGCTCTTTTGATTCAGAGAGTATCGGGATCCTATTATGGCACCAATTATATGCCTTGTGCAGCCGGAGTTGGTTATTCTTACAGTCCGTACCGGATTATGAAGGACAGCGATCCTTCCGCCGGGATGTTAAGGCTTGTAATGGGGCTCGGAACATCAGCGGTTGACCGTACGGAAGGCTCTTATCCGAGAATTGTTAATCTGGATATGCCAAAGAAAACATCCTATTCGTCTTCGGCGGACAAGCATAAGTTTTCCCAGGGTAAAGCGGAAGTAATCGATATGTCCGAACAGACTTTAAAACGTCTTTCGCTAAGTGAGATAGAACCGAATCTTCCCAAATATCTGGATAAGATTTTACTTGAACATGATTTTGATGCGGAAATGAGACTTCGCGAGATGGGGCGGAACAGGGATGTAAAATTCATTTCCTGTAAAGGTCTGGTTGCCAATGAAACATTGATGGAACAGATGAAAAAGATGCTACATTGCATTGAAGAGGAATATGAATATCCGGTCGATACAGAGTTTACCATTAATCTTTCCGAAAGCGGGGAATATTCGGTTGATCTTTTGCAGTGCCGTCCCCTGCAGGTTCAGAGAGGAAAAACGGGAACCGTGATTCCTTCGGATATTCCGCGTGACCGGATTTTTTTGGAAAGCATCGGTGCTTCCATGGGAATTTCGAAGGCTTCAAAACTGGACTATATCGTTTATGTGGATCCGGTAAACTATTACAATATGCCGTATAAAGAAAAGGACCGGGTTGCAAAACTGATTGGAAAAATCAACTGGTTTTTCCGCGATAAGAATAAGCATTTAATGCTGATTGTACCGGGAAGAGTCGGAACGTCCTCTCCGGAACTTGGCGTACCGACTGCATTTTCCGATATCAGTACTTTTGAAATAATATGTGAAACTGAGGAATTGAAGGCAGGATATAATCCGGAACTTTCATACGGAAGTCATATTTTCCAGGATCTTGTGGAAGCAGAAATACTGTATACCGCAATATTTCATAATGAAAAAACAATTCAATACTCTCCGGAAAAACTAACTGAAGAAACAGACATTGTTTATGAATTTGACCAAGGCAAAACTCTAAATGAGATTGTCCGCGTTTATGATGTTTCCGGCAAAAAATACGATGTTTATAATGACGTTGCAAATGAACATTTATTGATTACATGTTAACTGTTATAATGGGAACTGGGTAAGTTAAAATGTGCTGAAGGAGGACTCATGAAAGAAACTATTCAAAAATAAAGCGTTTGGCTATTTTCAGTCAAAACAGGATCATTATTATCCTTATGGAGAATAGATTAAGATCTTCCAAATGGGAAAACTTTGTTAAGACTCGATTATCAGGTGGTTGAGAATATAGGAGAAAGGAATAGATGATTCGGTACGAAGAGTTTATTACAGCAGAAGAATATATGGAGTTACGTAGAAAAGTCGGGTGGTGTGAATTCGCACTTGAGGAAGCGCAAGCCGGGATTGATAACGCTTATATGGTTCGCTGTGCCAGGGATGAAAATAAAGCAATTGGCGTAGTAAGACTTCTTTGGGACGGAGGGTACATTGCTTTTTTATCAGATGTTATCGTGGATCCAAAGTATCAGGGTCAGGGAATAGGAAAGAAACTTGTAGAAAGCATAATAGAAAGAGTAAAAGCAGATATGAAGCCGGGCTACAAGGTTAAAATTTGTTTGCTTGCAGCGAAAGGAAAAGAACCCTTTTATGAGAAATTTGGATTTTCAGAAAGGCCTAATGATAAACTGGGAGCAGGAATGGATCAATGGTTTGAATTTGAAAGCGCGGAATAAACGGTTAGTTTATTCAACCGAATGA
>OMRN01000407.1 GCA_900313265.1 uncultured Lachnospiraceae bacterium
TAAGAATAAGGGATACGTTAAAGGATTTTGAGTAAAAGTTTCTTTTGCAGATGAATCTGTACACAAAGTAAATATAGATACCGATTATCGCCGCAAGAACCAGCAGAACGATAATCTCCTGTGTGGTCAGCGCCGACCTTTCAAAGCTGTTCAGAATCGATTTTTTGATGACACTTTTAAAACTCATTGTTCACTACTCCTTGTGTTTGATGCATTGTCACTGAAAATATCCCCATATTGTTCCGTGATGATATCCTGAATATCAGGTTTTTTAAGCAGTTCGTCCGCATAAACCGTACCGGTTATGTCCGGCTTGACCGCATCTGTCTCAATGTTTCTGAAGGGTCCGAAGAAAATGTGTGAATCCGTCTTGTCCGGATATTTGTACAGGTAAGTGCACTCCACATGGGCGTCCTGCGTGGAAAAATACTGCTCCGCCACATATTTCAAAGCCCAGGATTCCGTGTCGAGATAATCCGAAACCCCCTTGCCTGTCACTGGGTTAACTCCGTCTTCCGCAAAAATCGCAGTTTCAACCTCATTAAAATATTGCCTTAAATATTCGGCCATTTCAAGAGAAGCGTTCTTGGGATAAATGATTTCGTAAAAAATCCCCGAATCCGTCACAAAAAACGAAGACTCATTGGTAAGCTCACCCTCCGATACCCGTTCCAGCATGTATCCGCCCGAAATGTCCTTGGGATTGTCCGCTTTGGCTCCCCTTGCGGTTTTGGCCGAATTGAGGGCGTATCTTACTTTTTTGCCGGAGAAATTATTGTTTATCGTCCTGTATTCTGCATTAAGGTCGTTCAGGTCAAGATTTTTGAATACCGATTCCGTCTTTTCACAGAGCAGGTACCTTCCGAGGTATCTTCCGTCGGCATAAACATCCGTCCGGTTGCCCTTAGGAACGGTTTTTTCGGCATAAGTACCCACTGTCTTAAAAAGAAGCTCTGTGGATGATTCCGATTTTCTGCCCGGTTCGGCGATAAGCACCCACTCGTCGGAGTTATCGGCTCCGGGTACCGGGTAAGCCTTTTTGGTAAAGTTTAATTTATAAGATTTCGGAACCCCGTCATATAAATCCGGGTCATCCAGCAAACTCATTTTTTTGATATCGATGGAGCATCGGGCTATTCCGTCCTCGGAAATAACCTTTATACTGCCGCTTTCGGACTTTTTGCGTCCCGAATCAAGAGCCTTCACAGAGCCGGATGCGGTATCTATAAACACTGCATCGATGCCCTGTGAATATTTGAATCTCAATAAACAGTTCTCGGTGCGGTCCTTGCCGAAGCGAAGTTCCGCAGCCAGTTCTCGCCCGTCCGTATAATCTTCGGGAAGCGCCATCCGGCCCTGTACCCGCTCGTCGTTAATATAAAGCCTCGCATAATCGGTAAGATTGTCAAACCGAAGCTCCCTCCCATAAGCGTAGGACGGAAGATAAAAGCAATAATTGCCGTCAGCATCCGGGCTGGGAACAATGGTCCTGACAATTCCTTTTTCGGCCTCAACCGAAATCTCCAGGTCGTCAAAAGAAGATGCCTGCTTAAAGCCCTGTCGCTCCTGATACCTTACGATTATCCACAGTCCGGCGGTCAGAACGGTAAATGCAATTATGGAAAAAAGAATTCTGAGCGTTCTTTTCAAAAATTGTCTCCTGAAAAACCGATATAAAGTCTTTATTTAAAGAGTCTGTTCATAGCCGAGAATATAGCATGTACGGAGGCTCTCGTAATGTTGGAGCTTACGCCTACACCATAGGTTACGCGGCCTGTTTCCGCATCGAGAAGATGTATGTATGCCGCAGCCTTGGAGTTGGAGCCTGCCTGCAATGCATGCTCTTCGTAGTCAAGAATCTTGATATCAAGACCAAGGTTCTGTATGATGCCTCTTTTAACCGCATCGATAGGACCGTTGCCCACAGCTGTAAAGTTCTTTAACTCGCCATGATCCATAAATTCCAGTGTAACTTCGGTATCGAATTCTTCTCTTCCCGCACCGTTGTTGTCGTTGACCTTCATCTTCTCGAAGTGGTAAGGCTCCTTGGTAGCAAGATATTCGCGGTCGAATGCATCCATGATTTCTTCTGGAGATACTTCACCCTGCTTCTCGGAAATGCTCTGGATGACATTGGCAAATTCTTTGTGCATTCCTTTGGGAAGCTTGAAGCCAAAGTATGTGTCCATAACGAAGGCTACGCCGCCCTTGCCGGACTGGGAATTGATACGTACGATGGGCTCGTATTCGCGTCCGATGTCCGCAGGATCGATGGGAATATAAGGAACCTCCCAGTACTGATTGTTTCTTTCGCGCATAGCCTTGATACCCTTGTTGATGGCATCCTGATGAGAGCCGGAGAAAGCGGTA
>OMRN01000058.1 GCA_900313265.1 uncultured Lachnospiraceae bacterium
ATTTTCGGAAGAAAACTCATACCGTGTCGGCGAATTCAAACAGCTTGGAAAAGAGATTACTTTTACGCTGAATGTGAAGAAGGGTGTGAACCGGCTTCGGATTGATCCGGGCGATCAGCCTACATTTGTAGTTATAAAGAAGGCGCTTCTTGACGGGAGGGATATTCTTCCTTTCGTGATGAAGAAGGAGCATTTCTCCAAAGATACAAACGGCAGAAAAATGGGTGAGGACGGATACATGTTCTTAGGACCGGATCCGCATTTTGCATTCAAAGTGCCGGACTTTTCCGGGGAAGCGGCAAAGCTTACGTTTACGTTGCTTTTTGAGGAAATCGCACCGGAGATTGCCGCAAGGCTGTCAATGAAATAGCGATATGAAGTATTGGAATATGCCGGTGACAGACAAGCATTTGACGACAGATAAGTGTTTGACGGCAAATCGGAATAAAAAGAGAAACAGGCAGAAATAACGAATGGGTGCCTTAAAGGAAGTGGCCAGAAGCATACTGATGGCCCCGAGAAAAAAAGAATACGAAGCGAGGCTTTCTTATCTTAGCAACACGTACGATGCCTATATGCTCGAACAGGAAAAAGAGCTGATGGACAAAATGAAAAAAGGAGAAGCCTCCACCCTTACTTCCCTGGAATTTGTTTTGGAAGAAGGAATGAAGACCGGGGATGCGGATATTCTGATTTTTATCGGAAAAGACGCAGTTTTATCGCCAACCGCCAAATGGGAAATCTGCAAAGCGTTTGAAGAAAATCCGGACGGAATACTGCTTTACTGCGATGAGGATTCGGTCATCTGCTCCGATGCGGAGTGGCAGGGCATGAAGAAAAAAGGGGTTTCCGTTTCGAAAAGAAGTCATCCGAGACTGAAACCGATTTATTCTCCGGAGACGCTGATTTCGTATTTCTATCCCGGCAATATCGTGGCGATCCGCCGCAGTGCATTAAAGGATTTTCCGTATGCCGAAGGCGAGCCGCTTTATGATTTCATGCTTCGTTCCATCGGCCGGCTGAACGAGGAAAATGTCATCCACCTTCCGCTTTTGTTGGTTCATGTACACCGGAAGGAAACGGAAGAACCGGTATTTTTCGATGAAGGAAATGCAGACCGGAAGAAGGAGATTCTATTATCTTCCGGCGTGGGATACAGCAAAGAGATTTTTGATTTTAAGAAAAGCGAATATGCACCGGATTATTATACTGCGGAAGATAAGGAGAGACTTTATCCGGTATACGATATTCCGGCGGGCACGAGCCTTTCCGTCGTGATTCCTTCAAAGGACAATCCCGATGTGCTTCTTCGCTGTATTGATTCGCTTAAGGCGGGCACGCAGTCGTTTCCGGTACAGATAATCGTCGTGGATAACGGAAGCAACGACGAAAACCGCAGACGAATTGAAGCGGCAGCTTCGGAAAAAGGATTTGAATACATATACGAAAAAGAGGAATTTAATTATTCCCACATGAATAATACGGGTGCGGCAAAAGCCACCGGCAATGTGCTTTTACTGCTGAACGATGATATGGAAATGGTTTCGCCCGATGCGTTATCCCGCATGACGGGACAGCTTTTTACGGAAGGGGTCGGAATTGTCGGGGCAAAACTTTTATATCCGGACAGCTCCGTCATACAGCATATCGGCATTACCAATGCGGTGGACGGACCCGTGCATAAGTTTATCGGAAAAGACGATAAAGAGTGCGTGGATTATAAAAGAAACCGTTTCGTGCATAACTGCATCGGTTCGACAGGTGCATGCCTGATGATTAAGAAGGCGGATTTTGACCGTCTCGGGGGACTGAAGGAAGAACTTCGGATTGCCTATAACGATGTGGATTTATGCTTTGGAATCAGGGAAGCGGGACTTCGGTGTGTTATCCGTCCGGACGCGGTTTTCTATCATCACGAATCGTTAAGCCGCGGCGCGGATCACTTATCGGATGAGAAGCTTCAAAGACTTTACACGGAGCGGAAGATGCTTTATTCCTTCCACCCCGGTATTTATACGAACGACCCTTACGAGGGAATGGCGGCTGCGGGAGGCACGGAACTTTCCTTCGATACGGAAAACCGTTTTACGAAGAAAAAGCCGCCGGAGGAATGCCCGAAGGCCACGGATTTTGATTACAGACAGTACCCCGAAGGCATTATCGTTCATTTCGACCGCCTCGAGAAAGAAGAGATTTTACGAAGCGAGGGCGAAGAATTCTACGTCATTCAGGGATACCATGTCGTGCCCCATATCGACAACATGCGATTCCGTTTCCGCATGGTTTTCGAAGGTGAAAAGGGCAAATACGAAATGCCGATGCCAGGGTATTTGCGAATGAATTTAGAGGGCGGTTATCCGGAAGCCACGAATTTAAAGTTGTCGGGATTCTGTAATTTTGTTACGGAGAGCGAACTGCCGCCGGATAAGTATATGATCGGGATTTTTGCGGACGACTGTTTAAAGAAACTGTATCTGTATCAGAGAACGGGGCAGATACTGCTTGTAGAACCCTCTAACAATAAATAAGCAGTAAATATAAATCAGAACCGGATTAACACATTAATGGATGAAAAAGAAGAGCTGCAATACTTACGGCAGCAGAACAAAAAGTTAAAACAGGAGAACCGGGAACTTTCCTCGAAACTTGCGGTGACGGAAGCCGCCAAGAAGGAAACCGAGGAAAATCTCTCCCGCATCAAGAACAGCGTCGCATGGAAAATGGCCAAACCGCTCCGTTTAGCACGCGTCGGTTTCGTGCGCTTAAGTTATTATAAAACGCCGAAGAATATCATGGCCAAGGCCGACTACAAAAGACGCTTGAAGAAGGCCTATGTGATTCTGGGAACCGCTTCGTTTCCCGATGAGGAAACGAGAAAGAGGGAAGAGAGCACGCAGTATGAGAAAAAGATTACGTTTTCCGTGCTGGTGCCGTTATATAATACACCGGAAAAATTCCTGCGCGACATGATCGACTCGGTACGCACACAGACCTACAAAGACTGGGAACTCTGTCTTGCGGACGGGTCCGATGCGGAGCATGCCTATGTCGGGGAAATCTGCGAAAAATATGCATCGGAGGATTCCCGTATCGTTTATAAAAAACTTGAAAAGAACGAGGGAATTTCCGGAAATACCAATGCCTGCTACCGCATGGCAACGGGCGATTATATCGGACTTTTCGATCATGATGACATTCTTCATCCTTCGGCCTTCTACGAGTACCGGAAGGTCATCGATGAGAAAAATGCGGACTATATTTACTGCGACGAAGCAACATTTAAGGGCGATAACATCAACGACATGATTACGCTTCATTTTAAGCCGGATTATGCTCTTGATACGCTTCGTGCAAACAACTACATCTGTCATTTCAGTCTGTTTAAGAAAGAACTTTTATCGGAGACGGAACTGTTCCGTACCGCTTTTGACGGAAGCCAGGATCACGATATGATTCTGCGGCTTACGACCCTTGCGGAAAACGTTGTTCACGTTCCGAGGATTTTATACTACTGGAGAGCGCATGCGGGCAGTGTGGCAAGCGATATCAACGCCAAGTTCTATGCGGTGGATGCAGCCAAAAGAGCGGTGGACGATCACTTAAACCAGTTCGGAATTTATAATACGATTATTACGAGTACCCGTGCCTTTGAGACGATTTTTCGTCTCCAGTACGAAATCACAACCGAAGGAAAAGTATCGTATCTGCTGCCGGTAAAAAAGGGAGACGAAAGTTATAAGCAGACGGTCGAGGCATTAAAGAAAACCGACGAGGACATCGCGGAACTGATTTTAATCTGCGAGGGAACGGCGGATGATGCGGCCGGAGTACAAAAAGAATGTGAGGATGTTCCTTTTGTCAAAACGCTCTTTAAGGGGGAGGCATTCTCTCTGCCCGAATACTTCAATGCGGGAGCGGCTGCGGCTATGGGGGAATACCTGTTATTCCTAAAACCCGGCGTACGGCCGATTACCGGGAATTTTGCGGAAGAACTTCTGATGTATGCGCAAAGATCCGACATCGGTGCCGTCGGCGGAAAGTGCTTAATGGACGATAAGAAAATCGAACATGCCGGAATTATTTTAGG
>OMRN01000387.1 GCA_900313265.1 uncultured Lachnospiraceae bacterium
ATTATATTCTTTTTCTTTAATAACATGAAAACCTTCCGCTTCGAGTTTGGAAGTGGCTTCCGCTTCGGTCGCTCCGATGACGTTCGGAACCTGCACTCCCTCGCCTTCCATGGAAACGATGATTTTCACCTTGCCGCCCGCTTCAATCTTTTCGTTGGCTCCGGGGGTTGTGGAAATTACATGGTTGCTTTCCACGGTTGCGGACTTCTCATAAGATGTTTCATAACTCAGTCCCGCTTTGGTAATTTCATCCACCGCTTCCGTTAAGGAATAGCCGACAACGCTCGGAACCGTGGTTTCCTTCGTTTCGTTATTTCCGAAATTCAGTTTCTGGCCGCCGTTTCCGAAAATACCCATGGCCAGACCGGCAAAATACAAAACAATACATCCGATGATAACGGCTATCACCACAATAATCACCGTTTTTAATTTCTCGATGATACCGTCTTCCTCGTCTTCCATGGTAAGGCGCGCGTTATTGTTTCTTTTGGCTCTGCGCGCCGCCTCATTTGACTGTTGACGCTGACGTTTATTATTCGGATTCGAGGGTCTTGCGCTCTGGGAATTTTTCTTTTGCCCCGGGTTCCCGTTTGAACCGGACGGACGGTTTGGCGAACTGCCCGGTTTATCGGTTTTACGCCTCTGGTTTCCGCTTACATTGACTCTTCCCGGAGCCCTGCGTTCCGCTTCTTCGGCTTTCTTTCGCGGTGACATCTGGCCGGTACCCGAGGGTTTTCCGCCTTCCGATGCGGCGATGACATCCGCCGAATACCCCTGTCCGGTGGAACGGCGTTTAATCAGTTCTCTTTCCTGATCCGTTACATTGCGGGTTGCCGAGCGAGATTCCACGGAATCGATTTTTACAAAATTCTCATCCGGGGAAATTAACGATTTCTTTAAATCTTCCACGAGTTCACCCATGGACTGATAACGTCTGTCGGGACTCTTCTGACAGCATTTTAATACAATCTGCTCCACGCTGATGGGAATCTCCGGCACGTATTTGCGCGGTGAAGGCATATCGTCCTGAATCTGTTTAATGGCAATGGCAACCGCCGTCTCGCCGTTAAAGGGAACTCTTCCGGTCAGCATTTCGAAAAGCGTGATTCCGAGTGAATAGATATCGCTCTTTGCATCGGAAAAGCCGCCTCTGGCCTGTTCCGGGGACGCATAATGCACCGAACCCATGACATTCGAAGTGATTGTATTGCTGCTGGTGGCCTTGGCAATACCGAAATCGGTAACTTTTACCTTGCCGTCCTTGCTGATCATAATATTCTGGGGTTTGATGTCGCGATGCACAATACCGTTATTGTGCGCGGCTTCCAGGCCCATGGAAATCTGAATGGCGATGCTTACGGATTCTTTTACCGAAAGACGCTGTTTCTTCTCGATGTAGCGCTTTAAGGTAATTCCTTCCACAAGCTCCATGATAATGTAATAAATGCCGTTCTCCTCGCCGACATCATAGACATTTACAATGTTCTGGTGCTCCAAACCGGCCGCCGCCTGGGCTTCCGTACGGAATTTGGATACAAATTCCTTATTCTCGCTGAATTCCTTCTTCAAAACCTTCAGTGCGACAAAACGATTCAGCTTGTTGTCTTTTGCCTTATAGACATCCGACATTCCGCCTGCCCCGATGGATTCGAGTATCTCATATCGATCGCCGATCACCATTCCGATTTTTATCATCTTTCCCAAACTCCAATCTCTTTAATGCCTGTATTACCAATTCACCTTTGTCGGTAATCTGTCCGTTTTCCGAAAGGGTTTATGACCTTCCTCTTCCCCCGGACTCATTAAAAGTACCGCTATATTGTCCTTGCCGCCGTTATCGTTTGCGGCCTTAATCAGTCTTTCCGCTTTCTCTTTAAGTGTTCCTTCTTCACTGACGATTTTCAAAATATCCGCATCTTCCACCATATTGGTCAGACCGTCCGAACACATCAGCACCAGATCATCCGGTTTCAGCGCAATTTCAAAAAAATCCACATTGACGCTGTTCGATGCACCGATTGCGCGGGTGATAATATTTTTGTCCGGATGATTTCTGGCCGCCTCGCGGTCAATTCCGCCCATCCGTACCATTTCTTCCACTAAGGAATGGTCCCTCGTAATCTGTGTAATCCGGTCGTTTAAGACATAAAGTCTGCTGTCTCCGACGTTTGCCACAATCAGAATTCCGTCCGAATACGTGCTTGCCACCACTGTGGTTCCCATGCCGTCCAAATTAATGTCTTCCCTGGATTTCTTTCGAATGAAACTGTTTGCGCTGGCAATGGCTTCGTTTAGAATCTGTATGGGTTCCTTCTTCCGGGATTTCGCCACTTCTTCGACAATGGTTTCCACTGTATATTTCGAAGCGTAATCTCCGGCTTTATGGCCTCCCATACCGTCCGCCACCACAAACAGATTCGGCAGATTTCCAAGCGGAAGAACACTGGTGAAGACATAGTCCTGATTCAATTGTCGTCTTTTTCCAATATCCGTAACGGAAAATGCTTTGACCACTTAAATATTCTCCTTAATGTGCCGTCTTCTAAGCTGCCCGCAGGCACCGTCAATATCCCGACCCATTTCCCTTCTTATAGTAACATTTATTCCGTTTTTTTCAAGTTTATTTTGGAATTTCAGAACATTTGTTCTGCTTGTGGAACGGTAATCCCGCTCCTTAATCGGATTCACCGGAATTAAGTTCACATGGGCATTTAACCCCTTAAGCAGGCTGCTTAATTCCTTCACTTCCTCATCCCTGTCGTTTACCCCTTCGACCAGCGCATATTCAAAACTGATCCGGCGTCCCGTACATTCATAGTAATACCGGCAGGCTTCCAGAAGTTCATCCAGCGAATACTTATTGGCAATCGGCATCAGTGCCTTTCTTTTCTCATCCGTCGGCGCATGCAGGGAAATTGCCAGCGTGACTGGCAGTTTCTCTTTGGCCAGTTCACGGATCCGGGGCACGATTCCGCAGCTTGATACCGTAATGTTCCTACCCGATATGTTCAGTCCGTTCTCGTCGCTGATCATCCGGATGAATTTAAGAACATTGTCGTAATTATCCATGGGTTCGCCGCTTCCCATAATGACAACATTCGAAACCCGCTCTCCCGTTA
>OMRN01000181.1 GCA_900313265.1 uncultured Lachnospiraceae bacterium
CTTTGATTCTGCTCATTATTGAATTGTTTCATGTAAACAGCTGCCTGTTTCGAGTAAGAAACAAAAAGTTCTACGGGAATATTTGTCTTATAACTACCTCCACGTCCGAGATAGAATTCAACTGCTTTTGCCAAATCTTCTTCATGTCTTATATACGCTGCCATTCCCGCCTGAAAGAGAGTATACCTCAAATTTACAGCAGTTCCTCCCATATAAGGCATAAAACGTACATTTATAGCTCCATTTGAAAAATTATATTTAATTGAAGAAAGTGAATATGTACTGAATGAAAGATTGTAATACGGTCGGGTTTTTACATCTTTTCCGAATGCTTTTCTTACTCCGGCCACATATGCATTGAAAACAGAATAAATATCAACACCCGGAAAAAATCTGCAAACATCTCTTCTCATTTCATCCCTTGCCTTTCTCCCTAAATATATCTCAAGCCAATAACCGATATCGGTCATTAACTAATATCGGTTATTTCAGTATATATCAAAATCAGTTAATATTCAAGTTGATAGGGGCACTCGAATATGATTTCTTTCGATAAATTGTGGGTTACAATGAAACAAAAGAATATTTCACAGTATAAACTGATTCATACATACGGAATCAGCCCATCACAGATTACAAGACTGAAAAGAAACGAAAGTGTAAGCACCAATACGATTGATACATTTTGCAAGATACTTGAATGTGATATATCCGATATTATGACATTTACACCGGATAATAATAAATAAACAGCACCGCTCCAATTAATGGATTGCGATGCTGCTTTTAAATTGAAATGAATTTCTATGATATTGACAACCCCCGTGGAGTTCACAGGGGTTCATTCATAATAATAACTATTTCAAATTCATACCGATTAACGCAATTAATCCAGATATCTCTTAATCCGCTCTACCAGTTCTTTCTCCGCACCGGCAAGGCTTTCATCACTGGCAACCACAATTTCGCAGATTAAACAAATCAGGTTCTTGAAAAGATCGGCGGTCTCCGGATCTTTTCCCTCCAGTTTCTTTATGCTGTCATCAATCTGCGTATTAAACATTTCATCCACACTGTCACCGCATTCGATAAATAAATCCCTGACACTGTCTTCATCTTCTGGCGTGTCAAAAATCTCATGCAGGTACTTGCGCTCTTCTTTGGTGAATTTGCCGTCGGCGGAAGCAATTCTTAAAACGATACAGTATAATACATTCTGGAAATACGCTTCCATCTGTCCGTCCTGCTCAACATCCCATCTTTTCTGTGCTTCGAGTTCATCGCATTTGCCGATAAATGCATATAACACGCGGTTATAATCGTCTTTTAATTCCTGTAATTTACTAACATCGCTCATTGTTCCTGCTCCTTTTTTTCGGAATTATCATTCCAATCATTTTTCAATCGAATATTTCGAAATTCAGCCTCTGTCATACCAAATTCCCTTTACAGCTGCAAATCCATCTCCTGACAGTTCTTCGGCAGATACAGATGAAGGTTTTCAAACCTTCCGGCCTTGTTGGCAACATACTGATACGAGCCTTCCTCCGTCTGGATCTTCTTGCAGTAAAAGTCGCTTCCCGTGATTTCCTTATGATATACCGGCACGTCATAGGCATTGACGGGCTGCGGACATCCGGTTAAATCTGCCATGATATTTCCGCCGGAGATTTCCAGTCTTCCCTTTAATCCGCCGAGCGCAATCGGGGATGCCGCCATCAGCGCAACCTTTAACATCGCGCCGTTTCGGATATATACATTTCCGGTTCCTCTGTAGTTTCCGACACCGCCGACTTCGGAACCTTCGCAGTATACAAAAATCTCCTCGCCGAACATCGTCACATCCATGCTTCCGTTCATGGAACCGATTCCGACACCGTCCATGCAGTGGTTCGTAACCGTCACGATACCGTCGTTAATCATAATCGAACCTTCTCTGTCATACAGTGAACCGATTCCGGTTGCATTGCTTCCGGATACTTCCAGTTCAATATCCGCGGAAGAATTCAAATCAAGCCTTCCGCCGAACGTACCGATGCCGACCGTATCCGCACCGGATGAATAAATACTGATTCGGCACTGATCGAGAATCAGCTTGGTCATGCCTTCCATGGAACCGATGCCGACCGCTTTCGAACCGTTTGCCAAAATTTCGAATGTTCCGGACATAAGGCGGATTTCACTGTTTTCATCCGCAAAAATTCCTCCGATTCCGATTGCCGTATCGGAGTTGCTCTCAACACGAACCGTACCTTCCTGCTCAAAAATGATGGTACCGTAAGGTTCGGACAATGCACTTCCTATACCGATTCCGTTATTGTGATCCACATGAACCGTCAGATTTCCGCTTCCCTGAATAATGAGTTTGGACGTTTTCGGAACACGGATTCCTTCAAAGAAGAAATGGTTGTCTCCCTCGATATTCAGAATCATCTGGCTGTTTTCTCCAAGCCAGATTACCGGATTCTGCCGTCCGCGCATTACCACGTCACGGATGGATACATTCGTCTTGGTATTATCCGCCACGCGGATTTCCATGGAAACTTCCCTGGCCTTGTCTCCCACAATCCGGACCGCAGATTCCTTGATATGAATCTGCGAATAGTATTCGAGTGCCAGATTAATCAGAGAAATGTTATCGTAATTTGAAGCTTCGTAAACCTTGCTTTCCACGGCAAGTTTTGCAAGCTTTAAGTTGATGGCAAGAATTTCGTCCTCTATGGATTTGGCGATACCGTCCTGAATGTCGTCATTCGGGCGTCCGGTATAGAATCCCTGAATCAGATGGCAGCCGAGCTGTATAACCATCTGCAGTTCTTCCGCCGTTTCAACACCCTCTGCAAGAATCATCATGTTATGATTGTTCGCAAAATCAATATAATTCGATACCAGATGCTGCTTCTTCGAATCGGAATCGATACCCATAATCATCGAGTGATCCAGTTTTAAGTAATGCGGCGAGTTATTAAGAAGCGTGGTCGCATTCGAATAGCCGGTACCGTAATCGTCGAGTGCCAGTTCACAGCCGGACTTCTTCATGTATTTATGAACGGTCTGGCACGAATCTTCGGACTGCATTCCGTTCTCGGTAATCTCGATAACCAGATGTTTCATGACTTCGCCGTAACTTGCTAAAAGTTTGTCGAACTCCTCTTCTTTGATGATTACCGTCGGTATGCTGTTTAAGAAAAGTCTGCGGTTTTCAAAAATCTCCGCATGCTCGTTCATGATTTTAATAACATTGAAAAATGTATAATGTTCCACTTCATATAAGCGGTCCTGTCTTGCGGCAAGTTCAAGCACATCGGTAGGTGCAAGTCCGACTTCTTTCTTCGTTCTCATGAGAGCTTCGTATGCATAGATTTTTCCGGTCTTGGCACTTACAATCGGCTGGAAATTATACTGAAGTTCGTTGTTGTCGAGAATCTTACGAAGCTTGTCGTCCTTGATGTATTCCGTCTCCTGCCTGCGGTAGGCATCGGGCGAAAAAATATGCGGCTCCACCTTATGGAACATACCGGCTTCCGATGTTGCAAAACCGGTGAATTTCACCAGTTCGTCAAAGGTTTTTGCATGCGTATCGTAACAGGCGAATCCGCAGTATGCCGTAAATGTTTCCGCTGTCGGTAACCGGAGCAGAATCATATTGATTTCGTTCATGATTTTATTTAAGAACCGGCGGACTTCCTTCACATCGTCGCACTCGGAAATGAAAAGCATGAATTCATGACTGGATCTGCTTCCGCAGATTACACGGTGTCCCATCATCTGCGCTCCGTTTTCACGGAATACTTCCCCGATTTCCGCCATGGTATCCGTTGCCTTCTGGAAACCGACAAAGTGACGTAAGTGTTCGAAACCTTCCAACTGGAACGAAGCCAGGTAACAGTTGATCAGCGAAATGGACATTGCATCCGAAACTTCCGCCGCAAACACATCGTAATAATAGAGTCCCGTTTCGGGATCCACATTTTCATCATCGAGGAAATTCTGATATACGGGAAGATCCTTGCGGCTTAAGATTTTGACGATTTTTGAGAAAATCACCAGACCGCTGATAAACAGGCCGACACCTAACAGAAGCAGGAATAAGATGAACAGGTTAAATACATAACCCAGATGAACAAAATTGAAGTAAACAACAATAAAAAGACTGAATGCAAGAGCAATCATTACATTCTCGACAATCAGTAAATATCGAAGTTTCGTATAACTGTTGGAAACCGGTGGGTTTTTCTTTTTATCCGTGCCTTCTTTTAAACTCGGCGCGGGTGGATTGGAAAATGCTCTTTTTTCGTTTTCCGTATTCCCCATTCAATGCATCCTGCCTTTAGCCCCAATACTTTTGTGAGAAAAAACCGTATCTCACCATTTATATTTTACCATAAAAAAAAGGAATATGCATTCCTCTTTTCTTTTCGGCTTTTTTACTATTTTATGCAGCGGTTTTTTGTGCATATTCACCCTGCTACTTTGAAAAAAACATGACCGCAAGCTTTGAAAACGAGATTTCTTCCGTGACTACTTCGGTCAATATGTCACAGTCGATATCTTCCATGCCCTTCGGAAGGCGGATTTTTTCTTTTACTTCATCCGGATTTAGGCCGCACTCCGAAAGTTTCTTTCCTTCCGGCACTTCCGCTCCGGCAAGAGCCGCATCGCTACTCTGCACAAAATAAATATACTCCTCAATATTGCAGACTTTGCTTTTAAATACCGTCTGCTCTTTTCCGGCTTTGCCCTTCGTTACCGGATAATCCACTTTCACCTTTGTTTTTAAGGTTTTTAAAATCTGGAAAAGAAACGACGTATCCGAAATCGTTTTAAAATGATCTTTAAAGGTCCATTCCGGATTCTTTGCATCCGGCAGAAAATCCCTGTTGACAATGGATTTAATCTTAAACGGTACCTCTTCCCATGTGATCATTTCCTCATAGGTCATTCGTCCGCCGATATAAATGCGATTGGTATCCTGCATCGCATATTTGAAGGAACGGTCTATGGTATCCTTCATTCTTTCTTCCCCATATCGAAAAATTCAATCTTCCCGCCGGTCACTTCAATAACATCCATCACATAATCTTTCTCAAAACCGGTTTCCCGGCAGAATTCGTCCACCGTGATTTTACGGAGAAGCTCCTCGGACATGTTCCTTGCCTTCTCGAGAATTTCGTTCGCACGGTCCGCCCAGACGGAAAAAGCTTCCGCCGACTGCAAATCGTCATTTACGAGTTCTTCCATGGCCCGCATCACCATCGCGGCCACCATCTGCTTTGCATCATCGGGATTTTCTTCGCTTTCAATGACATCCATCGCCATGGCAAGTGCCACATTGCCCTCCCCGATTAAGTCTTCCATCGGGACACCCTGCCCTTTATAAAGTTTCGCAAAATCCACCACCATCGGAAGATTTGCGACAATCAGCTGCTCCTTTGCATTCCGGTCACCGTTCATGGCAGACATATAAAGCACTCTTTGTTCGGATTCCGATATCTTTCTATTTTTCTTTAAATCCGCATAGTACATCTGAAGAAAGCGGGAATCTTCGCTGTTATTTTCTTCTTTTTCCTCTTTCGTGCCGGAATCCTTCACCGGTTTTACGGACCGGGCGGTGCTGTCACTACTCCCGGCCGTCGTCGATTTAAAATAATTTAAAATCATCTGAAGCTGGTCATCATCGAGATCCATCTCATCAAAGGCCACGCGGATGTCATCAATCGTGATTTCCTCTCCGCTTAACTCCGACATCTCCCGTAATTCTTTTAATTGTTCCGCAAATAATTCTTCCTGTTTCATTTTCGCCTGTTATTTCTATTTCTTTCTTTTCATTACTCTACGTGTTTATGAGTAAACAGATGCTCGCTGCAGTACTCGTAATTTCCCTTGCATTTCGAGCAGTACCGGAAAGCCATTCCGGGATTGGATTCTTCGGTCTGGCCGCAAATAGCGCATTTATGGTGCGTCGGTTGCTCGGCCGCTTTCATTTTTACCTTGTAATCCCTCTGCCTCTTTATTTCCTTCGGCGATTTAACTCTTCCTTTTCTGGTGTATAAGAAGAATAAAAGCGTATTAATCAGCGATGCACCGATGGATACCAGCGTTAACAGACCGTACGATACACCTCCGTAAAAGAATCCCTGGAATACGCTGACTCCGAGCAATACAACATAAACAATGCCCATGAATTTTACTTTAATCGGAATAACGAAGAATAGGTAAACCTTCATCTCCGGATAGGTAATCGCAAAGGCGAGAAAAATCGAAAGGTTGATGTAATACGTGCTGAAGAAACTCGCGACATACGCATAAAACCAGTTCCCGCCCAGCAGATACGGCATTTCCGCCGTCGATACTTTGGTTATGGACTGCAGCATAACCGCCGCCGGTCCCTCCATTGCCGCTGCCCAGGATGCCCCGAGTGTATGAAAATAGAGATACATTAAAAACGCACCGATAATGGTAAGGATAAATCCGGAGAAGAAATAAACATTAAACAGAAAACTTCCCCAGGTGCGCTCTAACTGTCTTCCGATGGAATAATAAAAATAAAGCACGATGATGATAAAGAAAATCTGCGTCTCTTCCGGCACCAGAATCCATGTGAAAAGTCTCCATACCTGTCCGTGCAGAATGGCATACGGATTTAAGTTCACGATATAAATCCATTCCGGCTTAAACAAATTCATCAGATAGCCGAAGGCATAGCATATAAGCAGATAAAGCGGCAGATTGCGAATCGCATATTTGCCGAATTTCCGTTCCATTTTTGAAAGAAAGTTATCCATGGTCTTCCCTTTCCAAAGATTCTATTGGTGCCTGTCACTTTTGTGCCAAAAGTGACAGGCACCATTAAAATTACAGTTCGTACGGCGTTACCTGATATACATAGTAATTCAGCCAGTTCGAATAAAGATTCATACTGTGTGACCGCCAAAGCAGAAGCGGTTTGTTCTCCGGATTGTTATCCGGGTAATAATTCACCGGAATGTCCGGATTTAAATTCCTGGCAGTATCTCTTTTATACTCGTAATCCAGTGTATAGCGGTCATATTCCGGATGTCCGGTTACAAAAATCTGCCTGCCGTCGCCCGCCATGCAAAGGAAAACTCCCGCCTCGTCCGACTCGGCAAGCACTTTTAAATCCGGGCAGTTATGAATATCCTCGGCGGAGACTTCGGTATAACGGCTGTGAGGCGCATAAAATTCATCGTCGAATCCGCGTACCAGCGGCTCTCTTCTCTTCATTACCCTGTGACGGTAAATACCGGAGAGTTTCTTATCAAGCATTTTTTTCTTTAATCCGAAATGGTAATAAAGCCCGGCCTGTGCTCCCCAGCAGATATGAAACGTGGATGTTACATTCGTTTTCGACCATTCCATGATTTCGCAGAGTTCCTGCCAGTAATCCACTTCCTCAAACTCAATCTGTTCCACCGGAGCACCGGTAATAATCAGTCCGTCAAATTTGTGATTTTTGATTTCATCAAAATAGACATAGAATTTATTCAAATGACTGGCGGATGTGTTCACGGAAACATGGCTCTTCATGGTAAGGAACGTCACATCGGTCTGAAGCGGTGAGTTCGAAAGCAGTCTTAATAACTGTAATTCCGTTTCCTCCTTCAGGGGCATTACATTTAAAATCACCACTTTCAGCGGACGGATATCCTGATGAACCGCACGGTCTTCATCCATCACAAATATATTTTCATTTTCCAGAATCTCCTTTGCGGGGAGATCGTTCTGTATACGAATCGGCATGTCTTTCTATCATTCTCCTGTTATTTTTGAAAATATTATTATAACATTTATCGCCAAATTACGCAAATAACGTAATAATCCCCTTCCGCTTCCAGATCTTTGGTCACGGAAAGTTTAATTGCCTTAAAGAGATTCTTTTGTATGAATCCCGTCCTAAACGTCATAAAAATGTGAGTGCCGATTAATACGGAAATTAACGGCCAGCCCATAATATTTTATCAATGCTCTTGACAACGGATGCAAAATTCATGTTCTTAAAAATCCCCCTCTATCCCGTATTTTTCCAGAAAATCCTCCTCCGAGATGATTGTAATCCCAAGTTCCTTGGCCGTCTTATTCTTGCCGCTGTTTGATGTGATATCGTTATTGATCAGGCATTCCGTCTTAGAGGACACACTGCCGGCCACTTTTCCGCCCCTGGCCTCGATTTTTTCCTTTAATGCTCTACGGTCCTTAAAATGATTTAAACTTCCGGTAATCACAAAGCTTTTTCCCGAAAAATCATCCGCCCCCTCGGTAATCACTTTTTCCTGAATTGTAATCTCGTCAAGCAGACGGCTAATTTCCCCGCATTTGACGGGATTGGCAAAATATTCCGTCATGCTCTTTGCAATCACATCTCCGACATGCTC
>OMRN01000155.1 GCA_900313265.1 uncultured Lachnospiraceae bacterium
ATCGATAAAATCATTCGTTGCCGTATGCAGATTGATAACACGTTCGATACGGCTCTTCATAACCTTGGCTACAAAAGGTTTACGGATATAATCTTCCGCTCCGAGTCTTAAACACTCCGCTTCGGTTTCGCTCGACTCGTCGGATGTTAAGAAAATTACCGGAATATTACTCCACACGGGATTTTCCTTGATTCTGGTAAGCGTTTCTTTACCGTCCATCACAGGCATATTGATATCCAGAAGAATCAGATCCGGAATTCTTTTTTCCAAAAACTGAAGTGCCTGTTCACCGGAAATAACCGGCGTCACTTCATATTCTTCTTTCAGTTCCTGACGCGCCATAATCAGGTTTGTCTTATTATCATCCACGATTAAAATATGCTTCATAACATCCCTCACAAGCCGTATTCCGGCTGCATATCCTTCAATTGTTTATCATTTCATCAGCTGTCCGCTTCCGCTACCGATAAAAGAACCATGATATCCTCTTTTGCTTCCTCATACATGAAGTTATCCATGTGTGCTTTTGCTTCATGAAGACGGTTTTCCACACGCTCTTCCAGTTTGCAGTTCATCAGGTTATCGATTTCGCGGTTTGCATCATCAATTTCAAAGTACTCGATACATCTCGCAATATATTCCAGCGTTCTCTTAAATTCTCTTATGGAAATGCTGCTGCCCGCTTTCTTTTCGGCCGGGAGTTCTTTTTCCTCCGATGCAAAGAAGGAATCAATCTGAGCAAGCATATCGGTGTATTCCGAATACAGTTTTTCGAAATCATCGCGGATTTCCTTATAGTTTCCTTCTTTTCCGTTCATCTCATGCTCCCGGAAACGGTCCGAGAGTGCCATGGCTCCGATGCTTAAAAAAGAGCTCTTCAATGCATGTACCTCTATCGTATAGTTCTTATAATCCTTACTCTCCATCAGACTACGGATGTAGGCCGGTTTTGTTTTTCCTTCTTCCTGAATACACTTAAGAATTTCGATATAGGCATCCCGGTTTCCGGAGAAAATATCAAAAGCATAACGATAATCGATTCCTTTCATCGGGAACGTAAAATCTTTTTCCGTAAATCCTTTCAGTTTATCGTCGTTATCTTCTTCGGTTAATCCTCCCATAAACGCTCTTTCGGTACCGGGAAGTGCATCGTTGCGTGTCCGGTTCTGTAACTCCTGAGGAAGATATTTTCTTAAGATTCCCGCCAGAACATTTGTATCGATGGGTTTTCCTAAAATGTCATTCATCCCTGCATTTAAGAATACCGATTTATCCACCGATTCCGCATTTGCGGTAAGTGCGATAATCGGAACTTTTCTGGCATATTCCGAATTGAGGGAACGAATTCTTTTGACGCATTCCACTCCGTCCATTTCCGGCATCATATGGTCGATAAAAAGGATGTCAAATTCATCCCCTTCACGCAGATGTTTTAATGCATCCATTCCGGAATTCGAAAGCGTGATACTCGGTCCGAAGGAACCGATAATTCCCTTCGCAACTTTTAAGTTCACGACATTGTCGTCCACAATTAAAACCTTGGCTTTCGGGCACGTAAAATCATTGATTTCCGACTGGCTCTCAATCTGTGACGGCTCTTTTAATGCCTTCTTTAAAGCTTCGAAATCCAACGGTGATTCATCCACCACTTTCTGGTCAATGGTTACAAAAAACGTACTGCCCTTTCCGTACTCGCTTTTAAGCGTAATATCGCCGTGCATCATTTTTGCGAAATTCCGGGAAATTGCGAGTCCGAGACCGGTTCCCTGAATCTTCTTGTTCTTCCGGTTATCCACCTGTGTAAATTCGTTGAAGAGTTTTTCCTGATCCTCTTTTCGGATACCGATTCCGGTATCGCTTACGTCAAAATGAAGCACAACCACTTCATCTTTACCGGGTGTGGCGTAAACCTTTAAGGTGATTTTCCCTTTCTGCGTAAACTTCACTGCGTTTCCCAGAAGATTTAACAGAATCTGCTTGATCCGAAGGGAATCTCCGAAATAAGACGAAGGAATGTTCTCTCCTCCTTCGATTTCAAACTCCACATCCTTTCCGAAAAGCCTGGCCTCGATAATCCTTGAAATATCCGAAAGCAGTGTCTCCATCCGGTAAACTTCATTTACAAGTTCCATTCTTCCGGCTTCCATTTTTGAATAATCCAGAATATCATTAATCAGTTCCAGCATAATACCGGATGATGACTGAATCGTCTTGACGTATTCCCGCGATTCCGCATCCAGCTCTTTCTTCGAAAGCAGCTCACTCATACCGGTGATGGCATTCATCGGCGTACGGATTTCATGCGACATATTGGCTAAGAAATCCGACTTGGCCTTTGTCGCCGCCTGCGCTTCATCATGCTTGATTTCCAGAACGCGCAGAAGGTTCGAAGAATTCATGTTTCGCTGTTCCAAAACTTCCTGCTGGGCTTTAAGACGACCGAGCAAAAAGAGGATTCCGGTAAACGCCACCACGATAACCGCAATCTGAAGAATAAAATCACCGGCCGTATCCGCGGTAGGAAGTCCGTTTAAGATTAACTGCGGGAAAAATACAATCGAAATGCCATACATAATTGCTACATATACCGTTCCGACAATAATAATGACGGAATCCAGATAGACCGCCATGATAATCATAATTGCAATGATAGCATCCGCAATCTGCCCGACACAGCGATAAGAATAACCGTACAGGGTTACCAGTCCCAGCCACAGAAGAATTGTCATAATTCCGTGTGTTCTGGCGGACACTTTACGGTGAAAGGTCGGAATCAGCATAATAACCGGCATTGCGATGGAGTAATAAATCAGGATTACAGGATTATGTGCATAGATACTTTCGGCAACAAAAATAGACGCAAAAAGGATGGTAAGCATATAAATCACCCTTACCACTTTGCGATTACCTCTTCCGATGTATTCTCCTAATGAATTTCTTTCCTGTTTCACATATAGTATACTACCATAAAATGTGCCGTTATGCTATAATCAAACTGCTATGAGGCATATTTTCATCATCAACCCCGCAGCGGGAAAAAAGAATATTACAGACCGTGTCCGGAAGGAAATCGACGGGGTATGTGCCAGACGCGGCATACATCCTTTGGTTTTTATTTCGGAATATAACGGTTACGAACGGTTCATCGCCGAAAAAATGTGCTCGCTTTTTATAGACGAGGACATTCGTTTTTACTGTGTCGGAGGTTCCGGTACACTGGTTCAGACTCTCTCGGGTATTGATGATGCTCACAACCGGCAGATTGCATGTTATCCTTCGGGAATGACAAACGATTTTCTGAAATGCTATAAAGACGGCAACCGTGGCTTTTCCAATATCGAAGCACTTTTGGACGGACGTATTGACGAAATCGATTACATCAAAGTCATGGGTTTTTGCAAAGCTCTGGATTTTATCAATATCGGACTCGGGAATTCCATGTTTGATTCAAACGGATTACCGGATTTAGCTGTCAAAAGCAGTTCTTCCTTCGGATATGCTACGGCCATTGCTTACGATATTTTAAAGGATTCCGCAGTGGAATACGAATTAAGTGTTGACGGCAAAGACTTCTCCGGAAAATATGCCATGGTACTATGCATGAACGGACGCTGTCTCGGAGGAACGCTTGTTCCGACCGAAGAGGCCAGACCGAACGACGGTGTTATGAACATCCTTCTGTTTAAAGATCTCCCTCACTTAAAACAGGGATCCAATCTGATTAAATTTTATTTCGGGAATCAGGAAGCCATGAA
>OMRN01000061.1 GCA_900313265.1 uncultured Lachnospiraceae bacterium
AGTTCGTATTCTTCGATTTCCGTCATCGACTGCCTTAACAAGAAGGTCGTTTATGATTATCCGGGAGACGGAAATCGTATCCTTTCGTGCTGCATTTCTTCCGATTCAAAAACGGTTATTCTGGAAAAAAACGTGTCGAAAAAAGGAGCGGAAAACATCTGTTATTCTCAAATCTTTTTAGATACGGGTGTAGAAAAACAGCTTTCGGGTGTTCACCCCGGGGATGAATATAAAGTCGTTACCAAATTTTTAGGCGGAAATCCCGGGATGAAAATAAGCGATGACAAAAAATATGCCGCATTTCTTTGCAATGACAATAAAATCCGGCTGATGAATCTGGAAAAGGATTCTTTATGTGCCGAATTTCCCGTACTGGCGGACGGGGTTATTTATATGGAATTCATAAAGGGAAGTGAGGTGTTTCTTTATCAGAAGGAAGATTTCACGATTGAGATTTATGATTTAAATGTGAATTCCGTTACCAAAACGCTGAAACCAGCAACGACGATAAGATCCTGTTATTATGATAAAAAAGACGACCTGGTTACCATTGTCTGTTATCCGTATTATTATGAGATGGACGAAGGGGAGATGTTTATCATAAACGGAGATGATTACGGTGTACTGGCGTATATTAAGGGCGGATATGCCTTTATGCCGGATACGAAAGAAATTTTTGTGGATAATTTCGATTTCGGATACTCGGTTTTAATTTACAAAACTTATGAGGAACTGATTGTCGATGCAAAGGAAAGATATCCGGGAGAGGAACTGTCCGAGGAAAAGAAATATCTTTATAATATCGAGTAAGAGAGTTCCCGTTTAAAGGGAATGATGATCGGAATAAATAAAACGATGTCCGGAGAAAAGAGGTGTCAAGAAAAAATACTTGACACCTTTTATGATTTTTGATAAAGTAGTCGGGTATGAAAGAAATTGCCAGAAAAGCATTATTATTCGATTTTTACGGAGAACTTCTGACCGAGCATCAGAAAAAGGTGTATGAAGATGCCGTAATGAATGATTATTCACTGTCGGAACTGGCGGAAGAATACGGGGTTTCGAGGCAGGGAATACACGATTTGTTAAAACGCTGTGATGCGATTTTGGAAGGATACGAAGAAAAACTCGGACTGATTAAACGTTTCGGGGAACTGAAAGAACTGGCAGGCGGAATACGTCAGGATATGGACCGGCTTGAAGAGTGTGGGTCGGACAAAGAGAAAGAAGAACTGATATCTTCCATGAAGGAAAGAATCGAACAACTGGAAATGCTTTGAAGAAAGATGAGTACCGATGGCATTTGAAAGCTTAACCGATAAATTACAGAATGTCTTTAAGAAATTAAAGAGCAAAGGCCGGCTGACCGAAGAAGACGTCAAAATTGCCTTAAAAGAAGTGAAAATGGCACTTTTAGAGGCGGACGTAAACTTCAAGGTTGTAAAGCAGTTTATGAATACCGTACAGGAACGCGCCGTCGGCGAGGAAGTGTTAAACGGTTTAAATCCCGGTCAGATGGTGATAAAAATCGTTAACGAAGAACTCGTGAATCTGATGGGTTCGGAAACGACGGATATTCAGTATCAGCCCGGCAAATCGACAACCGTCATTATGATGTGCGGTCTGCAGGGTGCCGGTAAAACCACCACGACGGCCAAACTGGCAGCCAAAATGACAAAGAAGGGAAAGAAACCCCTGCTCGTTGCCTGCGACGTATATCGTCCGGCCGCTATCGAACAGTTACGTGTAAATGCCGAGAAGGTGAATGTGGACTTTTTCTCCATGGGAGATTCCCATTCCCCGGTAAATATAGCAAAAGCCGCCATCGAACATGCATCGAAAAACGGACACAATGTGGTAATCCTTGATACCGCCGGACGTCTTCACATCGATGAAGAGATGATGGAAGAGTTAAAGAAAATAAAGAAAAACGTCGAAGTGCATCAGACCCTTTTGGTTGTGGATGCCATGACCGGTCAGGATGCCGTTAATGTGGCAAGTTCCTTTAACGAACAGATTGGAATCGACGGAATCATCTTAACCAAGATGGACGGTGATGCCAGAGGCGGTGCGGCACTTTCCGTTAAAGCCGTAACCGGAAAACCGATTCTCTATGTCGGCATGGGAGAGAAACTGGCGGATTTGGAGCAGTTTTATCCGGACCGTATGGCCAATCGTATTCTCGGGATGGGCGATGTTCTTTCCTTAATCGAGAAGGCGCAGGAAAGCATTGATATCGACGAAGAGAAAGAACGTGAAATGGCTTCCAAGATGAAGAAAGGGAAGTTTGATTTCAACGACTATCTCGACAGCATGAAACAGATGAGAAAAATGGGCGGTCTTTCGGCAATCCTTGGAATGATGCCCGGCATGGGGATTTCCCGTGACGAACTTGAAGGAGCCATTGATGAAAAACAGCTGGCACATTTGGAAGCCATTGTGCTTTCGATGACACCGGAGGAGAGATCCAATCCGAAGATTTTAAATCCGCGAAGAAAACATCGTATTGCAAAGGGCGCCGGAGTGGATATTTCCGAAGTCAATCGTTTTATCAAACAGTTCGAGCAGATGCAGAAAATGATGAAACAGATGCCCGGAATGATGAAACACAACAAAAGAAGGATGCGTTTTTAATTCCCGCATCGTTCTGTTTGAAGGATAGTTATCTGAAAAAATGTTTTCTTTTTAAACGAGGAAAAAGAGAGCAGTTTCTCGGACGATTATAGATTAGTTTACAAATACTATTTTACGTAAAAAAGAAATACGGAGGAAAAAGAAATGGCAGTAAAAATCAGACTTAGAAGAATGGGCTATAAGAGAAACCCGATTTACAGAATCGTTGTAGCGGATTCCCGCTCTCCCAGAGACGGAAAGTGCATCGAAGAGATCGGAACCTATAATCCCAATACCGATCCGAGCGAATTCAAAGTAAACGAAGAACTTGCAAAGAAATGGCTTGCAGCAGGCGCTCAGCCTACCGAAACCGTCGGAAAAATCTTCAAACTCGCAGGAATCGAGAAATAATATTTCTGCAGGCAATTTACTTTTTTATTAAGGTGAATGCATTTATGAGAAATATTATGTTAACCGAAAAACCGGAGGTGGAGAATGAAAGAGCTTGTAGAAGTGATTGCCAAAGCGCTGGTTGACCATCCCGAAGAAGTTGTGGTTACCGAAAGAGAAGAGGGCAGAAAGACCAAAATCGAACTTCATGTAGCCCCTTCCGATATGGGAAAGGTAATCGGAAAACAGGGACGTATCGCGAAGGCAATTCGTACGGTTGTAAAAGCAGCATCCTCAAAAGAAGATGATTTTGTGGATGTAGATATCGTAGACTGATTCAATCGGCAGTGTAAAGATTTTTCTTTATACTGCCGTTTTTCTTAAAAAATGCTTAAAAGATTGAAGTAAATCTGCTAAAATAGAATGGATATTTTATGAAACCACGGCCGGTTACGATTCATCCTTTTAAACCGGCAGGGTGAGCGCATGATGAATAGAAACAGAAGAATAAAGGATTTTAAGGTGAAGAAACCATCGGCCCGGACGGCATTCGGAATGATACTGAAGAACGGACGCAGACCGGTTCTGGTTTTGTGTGCTTTTTTGTGCATTTTTCTTGCCGCTTTTTTGCCGCTTTTTGTAAAGGCGGATGAAGAATCATTTTTCGATTCGGCTGATGATTCCGTGGTATTCTATAATAACGGTGAGGCGGAACTTACAGTAAAAGAAGATGCCATCCGAAACTGGGGCAGTATGTCCACTCTCCTTATCTGGATTGGTATCATGCAGTTAAAAGAACAGGGTCTGATTGATTTTGATGAAGCGGTTTCGACCTATCTTCCTCAGGAGTTTAATGATGCGGCGGATTTTCCGTATTCATTTACTGTGCTTGATTTGATGAATCAGTCGGCCGGCTTTGAGGTCGGAACCGACGGACGGTTTCTTCTTACGGATGAAACCATTGATTCCTTATATGTCGTATTGAAATCCACGATACCGGATCAGATTAACGAACCGGGTCAGTTTATTGCTTTTTCCGACTGGGGATGTCTTTTATGTGCTTATCTGATTGAAGCCAGAACGGGACTCAGCTATGTGGAATATGTGCATGAAAACATTTTAGATCCTCTTCAAATGACGGAAACATCGGTGGCTTACGATTACTCCGATAATCCCGATATTGCGGCAGCTGACGGTCTTCCGACAGTCCGCTCTGCATATTTTCCCGTATATTCCGCAAGGGGAAGCATGAAGGACATGACGAAGCTTTTCCGGGATCTCACCGGTAAAAAAAGTGTTTTGCTTACAGAGGAAACACGGAATGAATTCTTTTCGTGTTCGAGATGTTACCGGGATTTATCGGATTCGAGAATTGCACACGGTCTGGCTTATTATTATGAATATGAGAAACCGGTTTACGGCCTCAGAGGACATTCCTATATGGGAAGTCAGGAATTTTATATATCCGAAGACCGCTGTCAGTTTTATATTCGCTTAAATGATAACAACAGCAAAACTTTTCCGGTGATGGACGATGGCGAAAATTCACCGCGCAGTTTCTTTGGAAGCAGGGAAAAGAAGGACGGTCCCTTCAGAAATAAGATTTCCGGTATGGAAGGCCTTTATGTGAAGGCGGATATGCCTTCAAGAGGCATGGCACGCATCCTGTCCTTTATTGATACCTATAAATTTTCCGCGATTGATGATGTTTCGCTTTCTTTATCGTTATCCGGATCGGAACCTGCGATTATTCAGATTTCGGAAACCGGTTTTATGACTTCCGGCGGTGAAATCGGATATTTCACGGGTGAAAATACGAAAAATGCAATGATTGAATATCCCACGCAGGATATGATTAAGTATTCCGTCCCGTTGCAGATGTTGCAGAAATTTGCATTCTTTCTGTATGAGGCGGGTATTCTTTACAGTTTTAATGCGCTTGTGATTGCATTTTTCATTTTTCTGTTCCGCAAAATTACCGGACGAAAACACAATTCGTATAAATTCCGGAAATACCATTTTATCCAGTGTGCATGCTTTCTATGCCATGGCGTGTTCTTTCATATTATGGCATTTGCCTATTTAAGCGGATTTAATGTAAGTATTATCAATTCCGCTTCGCTTATGTATTATTTCAGCATCATCATTTCGTTCGTATATCTTCTGTTTTTCGGGAAAACGGGATTTAAGGAGGAATGCGGAAAATTTGAAAAAACGCTTTATTTTATTACGGGATTTCTGGCCGTTGTACTGATCATATTTAATTTCGCATTCGGACTGGTACTTCGGAGTTAGGATAAAAGGATGGAAGAGTATTTAATCATCGGTTCGGTTACCGCACCGTTCGGCGTCCGGGGAGAAGTGAAGGTATTTCCCCATACGGATGATGTGAGCCGCTTTAAAAAACTGAAAGAAGTATTTCTGGATACCGGAAAAGAAAAACTTTCGCTGCATCCGGAAAGTGTCAAATATTCGAAACAGTTCGTTATTATCAAATTTCGCGAATTTTCGAATCCGAATGAGGTGGAAGGCCTTCGGGGAAAAAATCTTTTGGTGGACCGGGCACATGCGGTAAAATTACAGAAAGACGAATACTTTATAACGGATTTAATCGGACTTGATGTCTTGCGCGAAGACGGAAGCTGTCTCGGAGTTTTAAAGGATGTCATGCAAACCGGTGCCAATGACGTATATATTGTTTTAAAAGAGGATCAGACGGAAATACTTCTTCCGGCCATTAAAGAATGCATTCTGGATGTGGATATGACGAATCGTGTAATGAAAGTATTTGTTATGCCGGGACTTGAATCATAATTCGTTTTCATATCTACACGATTGGCTTATGATTTTTTGACTCAGATGTTATATTGTTATTTCGCATTGTGTCCGGACATCCGGACTCTGAAAAGAAAAAGATGAACTTCTATGTAATGACGCTCTTCCCGGAAATGGTGATGGGAGGGCTTAATAACAGCATAATAAAAAGAGCGATGGAAAAAGAACTCATTTCGATTGAGGCGGTGAATATCCGCGATTACACGCTCGATAAGCATAAGAAAGTGGACGATTATCCGTTCGGCGGCGGCGCGGGAATGTTAATGCAGGCCCAGCCGGTTTATGACTGCTATAAGGCGGTTATCGGGAAGATTGATACTTTTGCAGACAGTACACGCAGCATGGAAGGAGAGGACATACCGGAAGACGGACCTGCCAAAACCAGGGTTTTATACATGTCTCCGCAGGGGAAAACCTTCCATCAGGAAATGGCGAAGGAATTATCCAAAGAGGAAAATCTGATTTTTCTTTGCGGACATTATGAGGGAATCGACCAGAGAGTGCTTGATAAAATCGGTGTGGAGGAAGTATCCGTCGGGGATTATGTGTTAACAGGAGGGGAGCTTCCGGCCATGGTAATGATTGATACGATAGCAAGGCTGGTTCCGGGGGTATTAAATAACGATGCCTCGAGCGTGGATGAATCCTTTAGCGAAGGAATGCTTGAATACCCGCAGTATACCCGTCCGGAAGTCTGGGAAGGAGAACGGGTCCCGGAAGTACTGCTTAGCGGTCATCACGCCAATATCGAAAAATGGCGGAAAGAGATGTCGCTTAAGAATACCAAGGAAAAGCGTCCGGATTTGTTGAAATAATTGCATCAATCCCGAAACAGAAACCTAAAATTAAGAAATTAAAAAAACCGAAAAGAAAGAAAAAGCGAAGAGAAAATGGAAGAGACAAAGAAAAAGGAAAAATACAAAATCTCAAATCTGTCAAAGCAGGTTGTCATTCCGACTTTTATTATTTTACTCGCAGCCTGTGTGTTTAACGTGGTCTTTCTTACGATAACCAATACACTGGATTATATCATTGAAAGTGAACGAGATGCGTATAAGCTTGGCAATATGACCGTAAATATGCTTGAGGAGTATGAATCACTTCCTTTTCTGGTTCCGTACTGGATTGAACACGGAGATGAAATGGATCATGTTTTTGATGATGCGGAGTTAAGGAAGAAAGACATCGAACTTCATCACAGATGGCCGGGGCTTGTCAATATTAAGGAAACGGATCCGGATGTACTTGCAAAACAGGATGAAAGCATTAAAAAACTGTATGCCGAAGTTGCGTACGGAAATCTGTGCAGGCAGTTTAACAGGCTCAAAGACAGTGCAAAACCGAAGTATTTATACAGTTTCGTAATCATTGACGGGGAATTCCGTTATCTGGTTACCGGATTAAAAGACGATGAGACGCATTCCTCCGCGGGCGGAGATATATATGAACTCGGAGATTCCCGTCCTTATAATGAGGGTGACTATCCTTCTTTGGACAGACTGCTTGCAACCATGAGGTATGAATTCAGACTGGATGCCACTATTTC
>OMRN01000094.1 GCA_900313265.1 uncultured Lachnospiraceae bacterium
AGAATTTTTGATCCGGGATGAAAGCGGTGCAGGGGCTTTTTCTCAATCGGGTCGAGCGCAACCGAAGAAAGCACGCCGTAGTTTTCGGGAACGACTACGCCGTCCTTGCAGGTGCGGGCCAGACAGAAACCGAGCCCGCCTTCTTTTATTTCACAGTGTCTGAAACAGACTTCACATCTTGCCATATATTGAAATTTTATCATTGATTCCTTTGTTTCACAATTCGATTTCAAAAAAGAAACCCTTGTAAAAAATGTCGCCTGCGAAGCGACCATGCCTCTTTTTAAAAATCATATACTGACATCAAGATAAGAAAAACAAGAAAGAAATCAATAAAAAAACAAACGAAAGAAAGAAAAGAACCAAGCAAAGAAAAATGAACAGTAAATAATTTTAGAGAGCCCGCAGGGCAGAAAGAGAGGCAGTATATGAAGAAGGGACTTACGGAAGTTGTATTTATTTTAGACAGAAGCGGATCCATGTCGGGACTCGAAGCCGACACCATCGGAGGATACAACTCCATGCTGGCAAAGCAGAAGAAAGAAGAAGGAGAAGCCATTCTCTCGACGGTACTTTTTGATGACAAGTGTGAAGTTCTGCATGACCGGATTCCGGTCGGAAAGATCGAGCCGCTGACGGATGAAGAGTATTATGTCAGAGGATGTACGGCCCTGCTGGATGCGGTTGGCGGAGCAATCGAGCACATCGGAAAAATCCACAAAAGCATGCCTGAAGACGAACGTCCGGAGAAGACACTCTTTATCATCACAACCGACGGAATGGAGAATGCCAGCCGCAGATACGACTATGCAAAGGTTAAGAAAATGGTGGAGAAGAAAAAGAAGAAACACGGCTGGGAGTTCATTTTCATGGGAGCAAATATCGATGCCGTGGAAGTTGCCGGAAGATTCGGCGTTGCAAAGAACCGCGCGGTCCGTTATGAATGTGACGGTGCCGGAACCCAGATCAATTTCGACGTAATGTCCAAAATGGTCAGCTGTGCACGCAAATCCGCCACGGTGGAAATGATGGAAGAAGCACTGGATGATGAGGAACTGATGGCTCCGATTGAAGAACATTACAGAAAGAGCCGTAAGTAAAGATCGGTAACGGATGCCCAAAAGATGCTTCGCATCTCTTGGGCACCCGTTTAAGTATGTCTTATTACTTCAAACCGCTGCAGGCTGACTTCCTCGTCAGCACCGATGCCGGCTTTCATTTTGGAAATGGCAATCTGGTCCTCGACGGTATCCACACCTTCGAGATCCGGCAACAGAAGGCCCCTTCGGAAGCCTTTCGTAACAATCACTCCGTAGCGTTTGACATCCAGTTCGTCCGGAGAATCGATATCCTCCGGTTCTCCCAGCACATCGACGGATACTTCCAGTTCAGACAATTCATTTTTTGTAATCGCCGGAAAACGCGGATCCCGGGTGGAAGCACTGATGGCGTTTTGAATGATTTCCTCCGCTACACTGCCGGTTGTCGGCAGAATGGTTCCGATGCATCCGCGAAGGTTTCCATTTTTGTGGATGGAAACGAATGCACCGGCTTTTCTTGAAAGCATTTCCGGAGGGAGATTATCCGGAACGCGCAGGATGCGGCCCTCTTTAATATAAGTTTCGATGGTGTTTATCGCTAAATTAACATATTCATCATGACTGTTTTCAATATTGTTCATAACCATTCTACTAATCCGGTCTTCGTGATGACGGGATTTTTTCCTTTCTCCGGCAGCAGTCACCGGGTTTCATAACAGATAGTGCCCGGTTATAAATCAGCTTCCCGCCGGGAAGAAACTGCAGATTCCGTAGCCGACACCGGTGACATCTTCGTGGGAATAAGCGGTGGCCTTAACGGGTGTGCCGTCTAAAGCGCCTGCCATAATGATAAAGGAACGGTGGCCGCATTCGGCCGCTTTGTCACAGAATTCTTCGGAAAAATCGAAAAGCTCCGGAAAAGCGCCTCTGCCGCAGACATCCATAATCCGCCGGTCGTATTCCGGTCCTTCCTTTGCGAATCCGTAGGGGCCGTAAGTCTGTAATTTATGCGAAAGATCGCCGCTTGCGACATACACAGTCTTTCGTCCGAGGTAATCGGAGGCTTCCTTTATCAGCTGTCCCAGCCGGTAATGATCTTTGTAAGAAAGTCCGGAGAGTCCCACACGGACGATGCGCCCGGCTTTATATTTTTGACGGATGAAATAAAGGGGAACCATGGTTCCGTGGTCAAGTTTCGGATCACGGGCCCCTTCCGTTCCGGCAGACAGACCGGCGGATGAGGCAAGGCGGGTGATTTCCGATACCAGTTCCGTATCGTATTTTTCGGAAAAATTCACTTCCGGTGCGCCGAATCGGGAAAAAGACCCGGTCGCTCCCTCTCCCGGGGAAATATGAAAATAGTCGTAATACATTGTGGTATGCGGGGAGGAAATGACAATTGTATCGGGAGCAAGGGCCGCGATTTCATCGGCAACGCGGTTATAACTTTCCGTGGTTTTCTTAATCTGTTCTTCGCCGCCGCGACCGACAGCCGGGACGATTAACGGCGGATGGGGAACCATAAATGCTGCACAAATGCTCATTTAAGTCACCTCTTTTCGATTCTGGGAATGTCGTCGTATCTGTTTTTTATTATACACGATTTCATATTACCCGATACCGGTTTTTCATAAAGAGTCGGTTTTCTCAAAATTTTCCCAACAGATTTTGACAATAATTTATTAGAAAATGGTATAATCTTAATACAGTTTCGTACAGACGAAAACCAAAGGGAGCCGTTTTCTTGAAGAAAGAGCTTTTTTTCAAAAGAATTCTTGCAATCATATTATGCGCACTCCTTGTATTTGCTGTCTTTCTGCCCGCATATGCGGCGCCGGAAACGCCGGACGAAGAAATCCTTACGGTAGGTGTGCCAAAGAATCGATGCCC
The DNA here is from genome assembly GCA_900313265.1 of uncultured Lachnospiraceae bacterium. Classification (GTDB taxonomy): domain Bacteria; phylum Bacillota; class Clostridia; order Lachnospirales; family Lachnospiraceae; genus UBA3766. Next base: position 2,931 of record OMRN01000094.1, read on the forward strand.
GATTTTTTATTCGGATCCGGAAACGGATGAACCGGTGGGAATCGGTGTCGATTTAATGCGCGGTGTTGCCATGGATGCAGGGTATCTTCCGCATTTTGAATTTATTGAAGAAGAAACGCTCAAAGATGCGCTGGACAATGATGAATATGATGTACTTCTTCCTTTTGGAAGTGCCATTGAAAGTACGTCCGGGCAGAAAAGCATTGTCACGGAAAATCTGATTCAGACGCCGTTCACCCTGGTTACGGAAGGCTCTCATGAGATGCCGCCCCTGAATGAACTTAAGGTAGGCATGCTTCATTCTTTAAGCGGAGCAGCCGATACGGTTCATAGTCTTTACCCCGGAATCGAAATCAAAATGTATGAAACCATGCCGGAATGCGTCAAAGCACTTCGCGCGGGAGAGGTGGATGCGCTTTTGCATAATTCCTATGTGTGGAGCTATGTACTGCAAAAACCTTCTTATGCCGATTTGGCGGTTCAGCCTTCGGCGATGTTTTCGATGGACTTTCGTGCCGGTACGACGGATACGGAAAAAGGGCGTGAAATCATTGAGCGGTTAAACGGCGGAATTGCCGGTTTAAGTGATACGCACCGCCAGGCCGTCATTTTGGATCATACATCGAGAAGACTGTATAAGTATGATATTTTCGACTATCTGTACCAGTACGGGGCAATGATTGTACTGATTGTTCTTCTTTTTGTAGCCCTGATTGTAATCGCAATGCAGCGTTTTTCCGACTTCCGGAAAGAACAGGAAGAAAAAATGCAGCAGATGCTCGATCACGATCCTCTTACGGGAGTCTTAAGCATGAGCGGATTTCGAAAGCGCGTGGAGGAGTTAATCCGTGAAAATCCGGATACGCTGTATCTGCTGTCCTTTGTGAATATTAAGAATTTTAAATATATCAATGACAGTCTCGGAATGGATGAAGGCGATGCGCTTCTTAAGTTTTGGGCGTCAAAGACAAAAGAAACGCTTTCGGACAAAGAGGCCATGTGCCGTATTGTCGCCGACCGGTTTGCAATCCTTCGGCGTTCCGGAGGAGACGAACTGCTGCAGAGGGACGATGAGAATGTGGTTAATTCCGTCCGGAATTATTTCATTGACCGGGGGAAGGAAAACCGGGTTCAGATTTGCGGAGGCGTTTATGTGCTGACGCCGGAAGATTACAAAAATGTCGACGTCGACCATATGCTGGATCTTGCGCGTGTGGCGGAGAAAAGGGTTCGGGAGACGAAAAGCGACGGATACGAATTCTATAACCCGGAACAGTGGGAGAAGGGAAAACGCATTGCCAATGTGGTAAATCATCTGCATACGGCGATAAGTGCCGGCGATATTAAGGTCTGGTACCAGCCGCAGGTGGATTATCAGACGGGGAAAATTACCGGTGCGGAAGCACTGTGCCGTTGGAATCACGCCAATTTAAGCTGGATACAGCCGTCGGAATTTATTCCGACATTAGAGGAATCGGGTCTTATTTACGATCTTGACTGTTTTGTCTGGGAGAGGGTATGTGAAGACCTTCGTCGCTGGAAAGAACAGGGCGTGGAGAGGTCTGTTTCCGTCAATGTATCCAGAAACGATATAAGAAAAGACAGGGATATTCCGAAACAGTTTTATGATTTAATTCAAAAATACCATCTTAACGCTTCCCAGCTTCGGATTGAGATAACCGAAACCGCATTTGCCAATAATCCGGAATTTTTGATTCAGACGACGGAAAAACTCAGGGAATACGGATTCCAGGTGGAGATGGACGATTTCGGCAGCGGTTATTCCTCGCTTCATATGCTCAAGGAAGTGCCGATGGACCGTATCAAGTTAGACCTTCGTTTTCTGACGGATGCCGGAGATCCCGAGAAAGGGCGTATTATCATCGGTTACATGATCCGGATGATTCATTCGCTGGGGATGAGCATCATTACCGAGGGTGTGGAGACAAAAGAACAGGCGGATTTCCTTTTAGGAGAGGGCAGCGCCGAAATGCAGGGTTATTATTTTTACCGGCCCATGCCGGTTGAAGATTTTGAGAAACTGGAGGATTTTATAAATGGCTGAAAAAGGGAAAATTCAGACTTCGTTCATGGAAATTGGGTATATGACTTTCGGAAAAAAAGGAGCGCAGCCGTTTGTCCTCCTTCCGGGTTTAAGTCTCAAATCGGTTCTGGGAATGGCGGAATTTGTCGAGAGGGAATATCGCATAATCGGGGAAAACTATGAATGTTTTCTTTTTGAACCGGGAATGAGTGTTCCGGAAGATATAACCATTGAGGCAATGGCGGAGTGTACCAAAGAGGCAATGGACGAACTGGGGATAAAGGATTTCGTTCTGATGGGCGTATCCATGGGAGGGATGATTGCACAGGAACTGACACTTCGTCATCCCGAAATGGTCAGCAAACTGATTCTTTGTTCCACCGCGGATCATATTCCGGAGTCTTCCAGGGAGCTGATTAATAAGTGGATCGGATTTGCCGAAAACAGAGACGGAATCGGACTGTGCAATGCCTTTGCGGAGCATGTATATACGAAAGAATATGCCGAAAAGTATTCGGCCGCTTTTGAGATGTTAGGAAAGGGAATGACAGAGGCGGAATTCGAACGGTTTCAAACGCTGGCCGGATGCGTGAAGTCACTCGGTACAACGAACCGTTTGGAACAGATTTCATGTCCGGTTTTTGTTATTGCGGGAAGGGAAGACCGGATTTTTTCGGCGGAAACGCAAAAATGTCTGGCAGAAAAGACGCGCGGAGAATACTGTCTTTATGAGCATTATGCCCATGCAGTATATGATGAAGCACCGGATATTAAGGAGAAGATTTTAAACTGGTGCATGGAACACTGATATTGCATCTTTCGGAAATGCTAAAAGAAGCAAAATTTTGTCGTTTTTGACAAAGCGAATGGGAGTTGTATTTTTTGCGGCTGTTTTTGACAAAAGCCCGTAAAAATGGTATTTTAAAGAATGTTTTGGGGAATACGGCATCAAAGTTGCCGGGAAAACCGGCAGGAAAAGCAGGATGGAATGAGTTATGAAATCATTTGTGGAATCGAGTAATTTCTTCGGAAAAGAGAATCCCGAAGAACTGGCAAAAGAATACGGAACTCCGTTATATGTCTATAATGAAGATAATTTAAGAGCGCATATGAGGGATGTGGCG
>OMRN01000280.1 GCA_900313265.1 uncultured Lachnospiraceae bacterium
ACCGAGCGCAATTTCGCGAATAAGAAAGTCGGTTTGATTGAGAACGGAACCTGGGCTCCGATGGCCGCAAAGGTGATGACGGGAATGCTCGAAAAATGCAAGAATTTAACCTTCGCGCAGAATACCGTTCATATCAAATCCGCATTAAACGAAGAAAGTTCGGCACAGTTGGAGGCTCTTGCGGAAGAATTCTGCGGCGAGTATCAGGCACGTGCGGGTGAGACCGCCGACAAAAATGATTTACGGGCGCTTTTCAATATCGGTTACGGACTGTATGTGGTTACCACCAATGACGGCAAGAAGGACAACGGCTGTATCGTTAACACCGTGACTCAGGTAACGAGCTCGCCGAACCGTGTAGCGGTTACCATCAACAAAGACAATTATACGCATCATATCGTGCAGCAGACGGGCATTATGAATGTGAACTGCCTTTCCGTGGAAGCACCGTTTAGTGTATTTGAAAAATACGGTTTCCAGTCCGGAAGAACCGTTGATAAACTGGCGGATGTGGATGAACTTCGTTCCGACAACGGACTTCGTTTCCTGCCGCAGTACATCAACGCGTTCTTCTCCCTGAAGGTGGAGAACTATGTGGATTTAGGCACTCACGGCATGTTCATCTGCTCCATCACGGAATGCAGGGTGATTACGAAGGTCGAGACCATGACCTATACGTATTATCAGAACAATGTAAAACCGAAGCCCGAAACCGAAGGAAAGAAAGGTTATGTATGCAAGGTCTGCGGATATGTATACGAAGGGGATGAACTTCCCGATGACTTTGTCTGCCCGCTTTGCAAACACGGAGCTGCCGATTTCGAACCGATTGAATAATCATAAAAATTACAGAGCGGTTCGATAGCATTTTGCGCCGTTTTAGTTGAGAAAAATACGAAAATATGCTATTTTAGAAGAGGTATGGCAAACGGATTATTTCGAATGTCGGAATAGTTCGAAAATTGCTGCAGTATCAGAAGGGAGACGAAAACTATGGTGTATGTATGCGGAGCTTGCGGATGGGAATATGATGAGGAAAAAGGATGTCCCGAAAAAGGAATTGAGCCGGGAACCAAATTCGAAGATCTTCCCGATGATTTTGAGTGCCCTCTTTGCGGAGTAGGCAAGGACATGTTTGAAGCACAGTAAACGAATTCGATTTTGCATGGTGCGGCTAAAACCGCACCATGTAAAAAGAGAAGGGGAAAGAAGAGGTAAAATTATGGCTTGCTTTTTAGTACCGGCTACCGAAGCGGTTATCACAACCGTTATAACGATTGCCACAAAGAAGAAAGAATCCAAAGAAAGCGATAAGACCGTCAGCGTTTCCATGCCGGACGGAACCGTGGAAGAGAGAAAGAAAATCAAATTCTCCACGAAACTCGGATGGCTTAATGCGATGTTATGGGGCGGAAGTGCACTGCTTGCCTTCGAGCATTTATGGCACGGCGAGATTTCACCGTTTTTCCCTTTCCTTACGGCGGTAAAGACCGGCGAAGTCGCGGATATGCTAAAAGAGATGGGTTCTGCGGGAGTGACCATGGCCGTTTTGGTTACGGCAGTATGGGGCGTAATGCTGATTATCTCGCATGTTCTTGAAAACAAAGCGGCAAAAGAAGATACCGCAAAACAGGAGGGATAAAGATGACATTACTGATTACGGTTTTTGCGGCAATCATCTGTACCCTGATCTGGTATAAGAACCTGCCGAATAACGAACTTCGACTCGGATTCTTAAGCCTGATGTTCTGGGGTGCATCGCTTATGTGGTCGGTGGATGCGGTTTTTGAATATATCGAGCTGGGAGCGGAATTCTTCACTCCGGAGCCGATGGATATGCTCAATGACGCGTTCCTTGGAATTTCAGTAGTTGCGCTGGGCTTAATCATCTGGCTTGTGTATCTTTTCATCAAAGATCCGAGAGGCGTGATTAAGGCAAAACTGCTGCAGAAGAAATAATGAATTACAGGCGGCTCTTTGATGGAAGGGCCGCTTTTTTCGTACGAATATGGATTTGAAAGAATTTTTCCAAACGTATCCCAAAGTGGCCGTGGCATTCTCGGGAGGCACGGATTCTTCGTTTTTGCTTTATCAGGCATCAAAAATGGCTGCGGAAGTTTCGGCATATTACGTGGAAAGTGCTTTCCAGCCGGCTTTTGAAAAAGAGGATGCCATGCGTATTGCTTCGGTATGCGGTGTGGAATTACATTTCCTTAAGGCGGATATTCTCTCCGTAAAAGAGGTGACAAATAATCCGGCAAACCGCTGCTATTACTGCAAGATACGGATTTTTGAGACCATAAAAAATGCGGCCGTCAGGGACGGATTTACGGTTCTTTTGGACGGGACGAATGCATCGGATGATGCCTCCGACAGACCCGGCATGAAAGCCCTTGAGGAACTGAGTGTTCTCTCTCCGCTTCGAATCTGCGGCTATACCAAGGATCATATTCGCGAAGAATCGAGGGCAGCAGGGCTTTTTACCGCCGACAAGCCGGCCTATGCCTGCCTTGCCACCCGTATCGCAACCGGGGAGACCATCACCGCGGAGAAACTCCGAGCAACCGAAGAAGCAGAGAATTACCTTTATTCACTGGGCTTTCGCGATTTTCGCGTCCGCCGTATGGGCGACACGGCGAAACTCCAGCTTAAGGAGTCGCAGTTTACGCTCGCCCTTCAGCACCGCGAAGAAATCGCCGCATTCCTCGGCCGATACTACTGTGCGGTCTGCTTAGACTTCGTGCCCAGGGATTCGCAATAGTATACTTTGCCGAATGGGTCTTTGGCACGCAGCCACTTAATATGATTCAACGCTGGGGCGACGCACAAACCTAAATTGCTTTGCAATTTTGGTTTA
>OMRN01000064.1 GCA_900313265.1 uncultured Lachnospiraceae bacterium
AACCAGCACGATTGAAGCATAACTTGAAACATACGGAAGAAGTCCCTTAATGACTAATATTCCGGATAAAATCAGCATAAGATTAAGCGGTACATAGGTGCTTTCCACCGTGTATAACCCGTCCCTGTCAAGCGCCTGGAAAAGATAAAATGCCGCTCCCATAAGAACAAACACACTGAGATACTGCCATATTTTTGTCGGAACCTCCGAAGGGATGAATCCGATGATCACACCTAAAACAAGCGTTCCGAGAATTAAGAAAAACCAGGGTTTAACATAATCGAAATCACTGTAATACGTCTGAACGAGGAAAAAGACATCCTCTTTGTCTTCAATCCCGTCCACCGTCAGTTTTTTTGCGGAATCATGGGTTCCCTTTTTCTGTGCGGTACATACGGCAATATCGCTTCCCGAGTTGTCCAAAGATACATGTATTTCGTATAACTCTCCGCTTTCTAAATCCCTGTACGGTTCTCCTTCCACATAGAAGTACTCCATTTCGGCGAAATACTTAACCGGACATTTGTATTTGTACAGTTCATGACCTCTGGTGTCCTGAAGTGTAACCGTTAGCGTGGCTGTATCCGTAGCCGGGGAAAAATCCGTAAAACGGATCAGGAATCTTTGCATACGATCGCCGGCCGCTTCAAAAGTCTGAACAATCTCATGATCCTTAACCGGAATGCTTCCGTACTTCACTTTATCAATGCCTTTAATAAAGGACATCGTATTGGTTGTCCAAATCTCATAGGTGCCGCTATCCTTCTCCGCATCCATAAAAAAGATAATCTGGGAAAGCAAAAAAGCGCCCAGCAAACCAATGGCAAAGAGCAGTACGTATTTGTATATATTCCACCTGTTTATTTTTGCTTTTTTCAAAACTCCGGCCTTGTCCTTTTAAATATGCACATACAAAGTTAATTATACCGCTTTTTCTCCCGCTTTTCCATATTATTTTGGGTGACAGGCACTTTCGCCCCTCGGGTGACAGGCACTTTTGGCACAAAAGTGCCTGTCACCCAAAAATGGCAAACAAAAAACAGGGAAGAGGTTCTCTCTTCCCTGTTCTCCAAAACGAAACTAATGTTTTTTACTGCTTCATCTCCATAAGTCTCATCATCATGGCTGCGCACTCGGCACGCGACGCATTGCCGGCGGGATCCAGCTTAATCTTCGACTTATCGGTTTCTCCCTTGGCGCCCTTACCGGAGATGATGCCCTTCGAAACGGCCCAGCAGAATGCGTTCTTTGCCCAGCCGCTGACCTTTTTGGTATCCGCATAACCATCAATGGCCTTTGCGTCATAGTTCATGTCATATCCGTTGGCCTCGGCATATTTATAAAGAATTGCTACCAGTGCTTCTCTCTGGATATTATTACCTACACCGAATGTACCGTCCTTGTTTCCGGCAACATAGCCTTTCTGATTTGCCCAGAGAATGGCATCTGCAAACCACTGGCTTCTCTTAACATCCTTAAACGGATTCGGGGTATCTTCCGGAACGTCCGGTTTTCCGCTTAAACTGTAAAGAATCTGTACAAACTCTTCTCTCTTTAACTTGCCGTCGGGTGCGAAGCCGGTTCCTTTTCCGGTCATAACACCGTAGTCATAAACAAACTGAACGGCATTTACATACCATGAACCTTCCTTGACATCCGGGAAGACCGCCTTAACATCCTTCTTTTCTTTATTCTGGACAATACCGTTCTTTACATCGTATACACCCTGGGAATTCTCCAAATAAGTCGTCTTGGACGGATCATCCTTATTGATTACATCTGCAACCGCACCTCTGAATTCACCGGAAAAATCGGGATTTAAGAAACCGTTTTCGAGATAAATGTAACGATTGTTTTCCTTGTCGTTGTATAGACCCGTATAATCGCCGTAATCTCCGAGAATCGCAACGGGATACTCTCCGTAAACCGGTCCGAAGTAGTAACGCGCCGTATGATAACCTACTTCCCAAAGTCCTTCGGGATTCTGATCCGAAATATCATAACAACGGAAGAATACATGCTCTCTGGGCAGACCGGATTCTTCCATCATCTGCTCGATAACATAATCCTGAAGTTCTCCCGGATTACCGGTCATCTTCGCATTGTTTTTAAAGGTAATGGTTATTTCATCCGTTGAAACATCATATCCCGTAAAATAATCAACATCCCAATACTGTCTGTCCGCCTCATAATCCATATAGCGGTTCAGAGAATCCACGGTATCTTCTACGTCAATTACCTTCGTCGGGGCAGAAAGCTTCAAAACCGGAAATGCGACTATTGTTACGTTAAATTTCGCCTTTTTGCCGGCATAATCCAGTTCTGCTTCGTGTACTCCCGGCTCCCAGAAATTATCCGGCGACTGATCATCATAGATTTCTACGCGAATATCATCTTTGCTGATTTCGAGATCCTCCGAAATCTGCTCCGTTATCTCCCATACATTGCCGGTATACGTCTTCTCCGTGCCGTTTACATTAGCTTTAACCGTA
>OMRN01000223.1 GCA_900313265.1 uncultured Lachnospiraceae bacterium
AAATACCTGATGTTCGTTGTCATGTGCCTGATTCCGTTAAACGAAGAGGACTGGGACGAGGTTATGGACGGACTGCTTTTAGCCGGACTGATATCGTTTATCTATGTTACCGCCGTATCGTTTATGGTCAATCCTTATTTCGGAGTACCGAAAGAGGAATTCATGAAGAAAAATCCGGAGCAGGGCGGAAGATGGTACGGATATTTCATGAATATCGGCACGTTCGGTCAGTATCTGGGACTTTCAAGTGCGCTTGCGGTATGCGGAATATTCAGAAGCCGTGAAAAATGGGGACGGTTAAGTGCGCCGTACTTCATTTCCTGGTTCTGGCTTGCGGGAAGCGTATTTCTTTCGGCGCTTAATGCAACGAGAAATTACATGGTCGGTATGGCGGGACTGATCATTATCCTGTTTATCTTCGGCTTCCGGAAATCAAAAACAAGGGGCTATGTTATTCGCGGAGCCATCGTTACGGTGCTTATAGCTGCAGCGGGATTTGCGATTATCCGCTTCGGAATGTGGGTTTTATCTCCCGAATTCGACCAGAATCAGTTAACGGATATGCTGATGAAGACGCCGCTTAAACTGGTTCCGTCGGGAACAAAATATGTTGTGAATAAATTTGTGCTGGCACATAACGGATACGATTCCGGATTTGAAGGTTATAATCCTTTTCCGCCGTATTCCATCTGGTCGTTCTTAAATATTTTAACGTCGATGAGACTCGGAATCGGTTACGAATTCATAAGGCAGACTGCATGGGAAGCCTCAACGGGAGACGGAATCCAGTACGGCACGTACTTTGCCTATAATGCTCATAACCAGTATGTACAGGCACTTTATGTTTTCGGATTCTTTGCCGGAGGAACGTATATCCTTTATGTGCTTTCCACATGGGTTCTTTCGATTGCGGAATGCATCAAAACCAGAAGAAACCAGTTTTACCTCGCATTGATTCTGATTACCGTGATGGTTGCGATGTGGCTCGGAGAGAGATCGACGATTTATTATCCGCTTACATTTGTAGGTCTGTTTGCCGCTTATCCGATTCTGGTGAACTGTCTGTCATCAAAAAAAGCGGAGGGCTAGAGAGTAAGGGAACATGTTTGATTATTTAATAGTCGGAGCCGGACTTTACGGAGCGGTATGCGCAAGAGAACTTACGGATGCCGGGAAGAAAGTCCTGGTGGTGGAAAAAAGAAATCATATTGCGGGAAATGCCTATACGGACAGCATGGAAGGAATTCATGTGCATAAGTACGGTGCGCATATTTTTCATACCAATGATACGTACGTATGGGACTATGTAAGACGCTTTGCATCGTTTAACCGCTTTACGAATTCGCCGGTTGCGAATTACAAAGGAGAGATTTATTCGCTTCCGTTTAACATGTATACATTCCATCAGATGTGGGGCGTGGTAACTCCGGCAGAAGCGAAGGAGAGAATTGAAAAACAGAGGGAAGAAGCGAATGTCGGTGAACCGGCAAACCTTGAAGAACAGGCCATCTCGTTAGTCGGGACCGATATTTACGAAAAACTGATTAAAGGATACACCGAAAAACAGTGGGGCCGGCAGTGCAGGGATCTTCCCGCGTTTATCATAAAAAGACTTCCGGTACGGTTTACCTATGACAATAATTATTTTAATGCTCTTTACCAGGGGATTCCCGTCGGTGGTTATACGAAGTTGGTAAGCCGTATGCTTGAGGGGATTGAGGTACGTACGAATGTGGATTATCTTTCCTCAAAAGAAGAACTGAACGCACTGGCAAAGAAAATAATTTATACCGGTCCCATCGATGCGTTTTACGGCTATTCACTGGGAACGCTTGAATACAGAAGTCTCCGGTTTGAAACGGAAATTCTGGACATTCCGAATTATCAGGGAAATGCGGTGGTAAATTATACGGACGGGGAAACGCCGTATACCCGCATCCTGGAACACAAATGGTTTGAATTCGGGAAGGATGAAAACGGAGAGGATTTGCCGAAAACGGTAATCAGCCGTGAGTACAGTCTCGAATGGAAGGCGGGGGATGAACCGTATTATCCCGTCAATGACGAAAAGAATACGGCTCTATATGCGAGGTACAAGGAACTGGTCGGCCGGGAAGAAAATGTAATATTCGGCGGACGTCTCGGTGAATATAAGTACTACGATATGGACCAGGTGATTGCGGCGGCTTTACAAAACGTCGAATTATTGAAATAAGACATTAAAAGCGTAAAACATAAAACAAAGAAACATAAAACAAAGTAGTACAAAACGCAGAAAGATAAAACAGGAAAAGAAGAACGCAAAATTACACGGAGGAAATGGTTGTGGGCGAAAAAGTGAAAGTTGTCATCGCAACACACAAACCATACAGGATGCCGACGGATCCCATGTATCTTCCGCTGCAGGTCGGAGCTTACGGCAAGGACAGCATCGGATTTCAAAGGGATGACGAGGGCGAGAATATTTCGGAATTAAACCCGTATTTCTGTGAACTTACCGGGCTTTACTGGGCGTGGAAGAATTTGGACAGCGATTATATCGGACTGGTGCATTACAGACGCCATTTCAGCTATCATCGCTATGCAAAGGATAAATGGGAGAGTATTTTAAAGGAATCGGAACTGAAAAAGGATATTCCGAAGATTAAGGTCTTCCTTCCGACCAAACGCAGATACTATATCGAAACGCTTTACAGTCATTATGAGCACACCCATTACGGAATCCAGCTCGATGAAACGAGAAAAATCATTGAGGAGAAGTGCCCGGTATTCTTAGAAAGTTTTGACCGGGCCGTCAAACGACGCTGGGGCCACATGTTCAATATGATGATTATGGATAAAGGTCTTTTTGATGAATACTGCACATGGGTTTTCGATATCCTGTTTGAACTTCGAACCCGTCTCGGGGAAGACGGGTTAACCCCGTTCCACAGCCGGTATTACGGACGTATTTCGGAAATCATATTTAATGCGTGGTTAGACAAGAAATTAATGGACGGAACCATAAAAAAGGATCAGGTAAAGGAAATTCCGTATATTCACATGGAGAAAATCAACTGGTGGAAGAAGGGACTTTTCTTCTTACGTGCGAAATTTGCCGGAAAGAAATACGACCAGAGTTTTTAAGATGAATTTACAGATTAACAGACCGGACATAAAACTTCATACAATATGCTTTATTATCGGGTATGCCGTTTTTCTCTTAACCCTGCTTCTTCCTACCAACATTGCCATCGTTAATATGATGGATTCGGGCATGGGTTTTATCGGAAACGGCCTGAAACTTTTGCGCTATTTATCCTATCTGCTTTTGCTGATTGGAGTAACGGACAGACTGGTGAAAAAAAACAAAATTCTTGCCGTCATTTGTGCGGCTGTATTTCTGGCCGTCGAAGTACTGTTTTCGAAGAATAACACCATGCTTTTATATGTCTTTCTTTTTGTGGGCGCAAGCGTGGTGGATGCCGGAACAATTATTAAAACCTCTTTTTTCACAAAGGGGTTCTTTTTGCTTTTTACGGTGATTCCGAGTCAGCTCGGAATCATACAGGATTACATCTTCTTAGACGGTACCAGGCACCGTCACGGACTCGGATTTTCGTGGACGACAACAGGAACGATTCTTTTCCTTCATCTGGTGCTGGAATACATTTATCTTCGACGGGAGAAAATCACCGTCCTCGAATTTGCGCTTTTGGAACTGGTTAATATCTGGTTTTACCGTATGACGGACACCTCCATGGCGTTTTATATCACAACCGCATTTTTGGTATATTTTGCCATCGTAAGACTTGAGAAGAACAAATTCTTCCTTTCGAGAAAAATCGAATATGCAACGCCCCTTCTGCCGCTTATCTGTTTCGGCGTTTCCGTATGGGCGCAGTATGCTTACAATGAAAATAACGGTGTCTGGAAGATGCTGAATGAATTCGTGCATAACCGGTTAATGCTGGGGCATAATGCCATTCAAAATTACGGTTTTTCACTCTTCGGACAGAAAATGGAATGGATCGGATTCTCGGTCCGTGCCATGGCAGGGGAATATAATTACGTGGACTGCTCGTATCTTCAGCTGATGATAGAATACGGAACGCTCTTTATACTGCTTGTTGTAGCAGTTTATACGATACTGATGATTCGCGGACTGATTCATAAGGATTATTATCTGATTGCGATTCTGGCATTTGTGCTTGTATTTGCGATGACGGAACCGAGACTGATGAATCTGATGTTTACTTCCTTCCCGTTACTGGTGACGGCAGTCATGAAAGAGAAGGAACAGACAGACGGTTTAAAAATTTTCAACAGGAAATTCGTATATGGATAACACATTAAACCGGCATGGTGTATCGGTTATTATTCCGGCACACAATGCAGAGAAAACAATATACGATGCCATTAAAAGCGTGCGTGACTTCGGCCTCGCGGACGTGGAGATTCTTGTTGTCGAAAATGCCTCGACGGATGCTACGTATGATACGGTTTTAAGCCTGTTGCCGGATTTTCCGGAAGTGAAGCTGATTCAATCCGAAAAGGGTGTTTCCCAGGCCCGGAATGCGGGATTAAAAGAAGCATGCGGTGAGTGGATTATGTTTCTTGACTCGGATGATACCATGCTTCCGGATTCCGGGGAAATGATTGAAAAATGTATTTACAGCAACACCCTGGATATCTGGATGTTCGGTCATATGGCGGGAGATTTAAAACGCAGCGTAACGGACATTGAAAAGCCGGCTTACTATTTCGGGAAGGACGAAGTCGAGAAGGCGACTTTAATGTTTTTAACCGATCCCACGCGTTATCTGCAGGTCTGGGCAAAACTGTTTAAGGCCGATATCATCAGGGAAAACGGTCTTTGTTTTAATACGGATTTAATTCTGGCCGAGGACAGCGATTTTACGCTCCGGTATTTAAAGCACTGTGAAAGGATCTGCCTTTCGAATTATATTCTTTACAATTATTCGTTAAACGATACTTCCATCATGCGTCAGTATACCGGACACAAGAGGGAAGAATATTTAAAATCGATGGCGGTTACCGGAAAGAATTTCGATTATTCCGAAGAAGCAAAATATGCCTATGCGTTTTATATTCTGATGCACATGAACATCACCATGGTTCGTGAGATTTATCTTCCGAATAACGGACTGAAAGCATCCGAGAAATACCGGCAGATGAAAGAAACCATGCGAATTCCGGCATTTGCCGATGCCATCCGTGCGGTGGCGCTAAAAGACTGTTTTTCAGCCAGAATGTCACCGATTCTGTTTGCGAAGATGCATCTGTATCCTCTTTGTAAATCCGCCTATAAAACACGTGTTAAGATGAACTTAAAAAGAGAAGGAAAGAAAACATGATTCGTGTGCTCGTTTTTGGCATAACCGAGAATCCGGGCGGCGTGGAAAGTTTTTTAATCGGATATTACCGGCGGATCGACCGGTC
>OMRN01000310.1 GCA_900313265.1 uncultured Lachnospiraceae bacterium
GGTTGCCAAAAACATCTTTCGAAGGTTTTCCGCCTGGACTTCGAGTTTATCCTGATTGCCGATCTGCATGCGGTTTAACTTGGTCACACCTTCCACGATATCGGCAATATCCTGATTGAATTCATTCTTTAAATCTTCATAGGTGATGCTGGTGTCTTCAATGATGTCATGAAGGATTCCGGCCGCAATCGTATTCTCATCCATCTGAAGGTCCGCTAAAATAATGGCTACATAAAGCGGATGAATGATGTAGGGTTCACCGGACTTGCGAAGCTGGTCCTTGTGAGCATTGTCGGCCATTTCATATGCCTTTTTAATAACGGGAATTCCTTCGGGGTTGTATTTTTCCACACGGGAAATGAGGTCCCCGAGTAAAACCTCGGGCGCCAGAAATTCTTCGATTGACTCAATACGGCCGTCGTCAATGACAAAATCATTATGAACCTGTTTGGAAATATCCGTATTATCCGACATAGGCACAACCTTCAAAAACACAAAATATAATGCTTAAGTATAGCATTTTTGTGCCTTTTTATCAAGAAAAACCGGTCAACTTATCGTGACCGGTTTCCCTTTTATCTTCCGTTATCCGGAAGTTTCTTTTTTTCCTCATACAATTCTTCATCGGCTAATTCGGCGATTACCTTAAAGGAGAGTTTTTCATATCCTCCGGCCATGGCCGTTCCGATGCTGACCGTCAGCGGATACGGCGAATTCGCCTCCTCATTCAGAACCTGTAAACTGTCGTTTATTGCCTTTTTTAATTCTTCGATGCTTTCGTCCGTTTCGCCTTTCGTGATAATCACGAATTCATCCCCTCCGTAACGGGCAATGTTGGCACGGTGTTTTAACACTTTGCATCCCCGTCTTAAGGCTTCCGCCACTCGTACCAGTGCCGCATCGCCTTCCACGTGCCCGTAGGTATCATTGATGCTTTTAAAGCGGTTTGCGTCAATCATCAGGAAATGAATGTCCATATGCTCGTCATTTCCCTTTACCCACTGCTCATAATGATGTACAAGCTGTTTACGGTTATTCAGTTTTGTGAGCGGATCGACGGATACCATTTCCGTAATCCAGTTCAGATAAAGAACGAGTGTTGCAATCGAAAGCATTCCGCACACCACCGGAATATTCGGAACGATATACTGAATGATGCCGCCGATGGCCGGTGCAATCGGAAAAATCGCCAGCATGAGCAGTTTCTGCCTCTGCTCCGCTTTCCTTTTATCCAAAAGCCCGATAAAAGCCCTGGTACAGGTTACAAGAACATAAATATAGGCAAAAATGTAAAGAAGGAAAAACAGCGGTCCGCGGGTATAGATCCTGCTTTCATCCACATAATAAAGAATCGGCACAAAATGATTCACGATGATTAAAATCAGCTGAATCCACACGAATGCGGAAGAAATCCACAGCCGTTTCCGGTTTTTGACAAAGGGAGAATTCTGAAGATACTCAAAGTATACAAACCAGAAAAAACACATTAATGCCGTGCTTAAGAAGTAAATATCCTTGCTTAGGATAACTCCCGTCTTCCAGTACGGCAAAAACCGGTTGTGTGCGATAACCCGGTACGTATCCGACAGGAAAAATACCACCATCGAATCGAGTGCCATGGAAAAATTACGCTGGGCTACCATCTTGGAAAGTCCCAGCGTTTTTAACCGGATAACCGCGATAATCGCTACCGAAAGCAGATTTATCTCCAGGTATAGAATTGAATACAGTGTTTTGTAACTAAGCATTTTGTCTAGTTCGGTTTGTTTCTTTTCTGTTTTTTTTGGTCTTTTACGGCATACATCTTATCATCCGCAATTTTCAGGGCCTTTAACACTTCGTAATCCTCATCGAAAACGGAAGTATAGGCACCGCTGCTGGTCGTAACCACATAGGGAAGAATCTTTTTCGCATTGTAATCTTCCAGATGTTCATCTATTTTCCGGATTATGCCATCCGAATCGCACTCTCCGATGATAACGGCAAACAGTTCATCCCCTCCGAATCTGGCACAGAGCGAATAATCCGGAACGGACTCCTTTAAAGCCGTAGCGACCGCCGCAATGGACATGTCACCGTCGGCATGCCCGAAATTGTCATTAATATACTTAAGACCGTCCAAATCGGACATAATCAGGGTAACCGTTTTACCGATATTCTCCGGTTTATTCCGCTCTTCTTCATAGATTCTCATGAATCCGATGCGGTTATAAAGACCGGTCAGTGCATCATGACGATACATTTCATCCATTCTCTCTAACAGTTTCTTCTGACACTGCAGATTGACAAACCCGCCGATTCCCATACTGATGGCATTAGTCACAATGGCCGAACGGGAATAATTGGTGATTAAGAATTCCCGGAAATAATAACAGTTAAATCCAAACGGCCGGTTCATATAATCAAGGGCATTAAACAAAAGCGGATAAGGACCTTCAAGCAGCTCCAAAATCCGGTCACGGTAATTTCCGGAAAGAACGCTTTCCTTCCGGTTTACGGTTTTATCGAAAAACAGCTCTTCGGGAAGCGGCAGATGCTCAAAGCGGTGTTCTTCGGCATAATCCGCATCATAAATCAAATGGAAATCCCGCTTTGCATGCTCGTCATAATCCTTCATGAAATAATTCGAATTCAGGTTGAAAACATTCCGGTCCACCACCGTTAAGGAACACTTCGTCTTATGTTCATGAATGGCAGCCGCCATATCCCAAACGGTATTTCCGATCTGCATGGCAGATGCGATATTATAAAGAATCCGGGTATCGTCCTGATGGCGGTAGAAACTGCTGTTCAGTCCGGCAACCAGATTGGATTTGCTTTGCTCACATGATTCACATCCGCACGATTCGTTTGGAATTAACTCCGGCACAATATAAACGCTTTCCGCTTTATGCGTATTTACCAGGGCAAGTGCCGTATCGGCCACCGATTCGGCAAGCAGCATGATATCACAGCTCGCCGTCGCTATTTTGGGACTCGTAAAGAAAACTTCATCATAACCGTCAAATCCCGAAACGCGGACATCCTCCGGAACCCTGATTCCGGCGTTCTTTAGCATATCAACCACATTGATGGCCATAATATCGTTCGCGCACACGATGGCATCGGGAAGACAGTCTCTTTTTAAGATTTCCTCCATGGCCGCTCTTGTCGGATCCGCCCAGAAATCGCCGTAGCTTAACATGGTTTCTTCGTCGAACCGAATTCCGTTTTCGGCAAGAATTTTCTTAAAAATCGCAATTCTCCGGTCGGAGAATTCATTATCTTTTATCCCCGCCATCATAAGCGGATGTTTTACGTGATGTTCTTCGATGACATGCCTTGCAATCGCTTCAAATCCGGCTTCATAATCGAAGTTTACCAGAATACAGCCGTCATAATTACCGTCCACAATAACAACAGGAACATCCGATTTGCTTGCGGAATCAATAATCCGGCGGGAAACCATATGGCTTTTGATTTTCTCATCCATAATCAGAATACAGTCCAGTTCTTCATACGGAAGCAGATCAAAAACAAAGGTCTCCGCCGGATTCACATCTTCTTCCCAGTATATATCGGAATTAATGGCAAAAATCAAAAGCGCACAGTTATCCTTCTGCAGAATTTCATTCAGTTTCTTCGTAAAACCGTAAATCTGCGTGTCGTAGATTCTCGATGTACAAAGTGCTACCAGTCTTTTTCCGTTTACCATGGTATTCCTGTCCGTTCCTGCTCATTTTGAAGAATTTCGCTTTCAATTTTTCGCATTGAAATTCACTTTGCAGTCACATAGATTATTATACCACTATCTATTTTTGCCGTAAATCCACTCTTCTTACTTTACCCGAAATTGTTTTCGGAAGTTCATCCACGAAATCCACGATTCTCGGGTATTTATAAGGTGCCGTATGGCTCTTGACATAGGTCTGGATTTCCTTCTTAAGCTCATCGGAGCCCTTGGTACCCTTTGTAAGAACAATGATGGCTCTTACCACCTGGCCGCGGATTTCATCCGGTGCCGCAACAACCGCACACTCGAGAACATAAGGAAGCTCCATGATAACGCTCTCGATTTCGAAGGGTCCGATACGATAACCGGAAGACTTGATTAAGTCATCCACACGTCCGACATACCAGTAGAATCCGTCCTCATCCTTCCATGCCGTATCGCCGGTATGGTAATAGCCGTCGTGCCATACACTCTTCGTCTTGTCCTCGTTTAAATAATATCCTTCAAACAGTCCGTTCGGAACACCGTTTTCGGTACGGATGACGATTTCGCCGGTTTCACCGACCGGTGCAAGGCTTCCGTCTGCTGCCATGATTTCCACCTGATACTGCGGGGAAGGTCTTCCCATGGAACCGACTTTATTGTTTTCGCCTACATAGTTGGCAATGGTAAGCGTTGTTTCGGTCTGTCCGAATCCTTCCATGATACGAACGCCTGTCGCCTTTAAGAACTGGGAATAAACTTCCGGGTTCATGGCCTCTCCGGCAACGGTAGCATACTTAATGGAGCTTAAATCATACTTCGCCAGATCTTCCTTGATGAAGAAACGATACATGGTTGTCGGTGCACAGAAGGTCGTAATTTTATACTTTGCAAACATCGGCAGAATGTCTTCGGCTTTGAATTTTTCAAAGTCATAAACAAAGGTCGCCGCCTCGCAGAGCCACTGTCCGTACAGTTTGCCCCACAGTGCTTTTCCCCATCCGGTATCGGCAATGGTAAAATGCAGACCGTTCGGATCCACGTTATGCCAGTATTTTGCGGTCAGGAAATGACCGAGCGGATACTTGTGCGTATGTGCCGCGATATTGGGATATCCGGTCGTTCCGGACGTAAATAACATCAGCATGGTATCGTTTCCGCCGGGTGTATCTGCCGTACGCTCAAAGGTATCCGGGAAATTCTTAAACTCTTCATCAAAATTATGCCAGCCTTCCTTGCTGCCGTTTGCCATAACCTTGATTTTAAGAGTCGGACTCTTTTTCTGTGCCAGATCCACCTGATCGGCCACATCACCGGTTCCCGTGCAGACAATGGCGGATATGCCGGCTGCATTGAAGCGGTACTCAAAATCATGGTCCTTTAAAAGATGCGTTGCCGGAATTACAATGGCACCGAGCTTATGAAGGCCTAAGATGGAGAACCAGAACTGATAATGACGTTTCAGTACAAGAAGTACCCTGTCGCCCTTCTTGATTCCGATGGATGCGAAATAGTTTGCTGCCATATTGGAATAACGGCTCATATCACCGAATGTGAATCTTCTGGACTCCTTTTCATTGGAAACGTAAATCATGGCGGTCTTTCCGGGAATCTTCTTTGCCAGTTCGTCAACAACATCAAAGGCAAAGTTGAAATGCTCGTCATTTTTGAATGTAACACTGTTTACCACACCGAATTCATCCACGGTCGTGTCAACATACTTTGCATATACCGGATTCTTTAAATTCGCATTATCCACGTTGGTCTTAACGAATTTCTGGATTTTGTTTTCCACCTTGGAAGGTCCCTTGGCGTCCGGATTCATAACGATTGCGTAGATTTCGCAGTCCTCGCCGCCGAGTGCGATCTCATTGTGAGGAATAGCGGAATTGTAATAGATGGAATCGCCTTCGTGGAGGATTTCCACGTTGTCTCCGACTACCATTTTCAGACTTCCTTTTACAACAATGTCGAGTTCCTGGCCGACATGCGTGGAGTATTCATAAGGAGTATTGAGTGTTTCCTGTGAATACGGAATACGTACAAAAAACGGCTCGGCTA